>SKLD01000371.1 GCA_007123395.1 Opitutales bacterium | reverse complement strand
GACGTGCTATTGACGATCGGCGAGCAGGAGACGATTGCACTGGCGACCATTGCCCTTCACGCCATCGGTGTGCCGGCGGTTTCGCGCACGGGCGGGCAGGCGGGCATTGTGACGGATGCGGTGCACACGAAGGCGCGGATCGTGGAGATCCGGGGCGGGGACCTGCGCGAGTTGCTGGACGGCGGCAAGGTGGTGATTCTCGCCGGATTTCAGGGGATCAACGCGAACGGGCATGTGACAACGCTTGGGCGTGGAGGGTCGGACCTTTCGGCGATTGCGATCGCGGCCGCGCTGAAGGCGGACCTCTGCCAGATCTTCACGGATGTGGACGGTGTCTACACGGCAGACCCGCGCATTGTGCCGGAGGCGAAGAAGATACCGGAGATCAAATACGAGGAGATGCTTGAACTGGCCAGTCTCGGATCCAAGGTGATGCAGTCGCGGGCGGTGGAGTTTGCGAACAAGTACGGCGTGGTTTTTGAAGTGAGAAGCAGTTACAATGACAACCCGGGAACAATAGTGAAAGCCCAGACAACCCTTGAGGACGTGCTTGTGCGCGGCGTGGCCTGCGACAAGAACCAGACGAAAGTCGTCGTGAGCGACATACCGGACCAGCCGGGGGCCGCCGCGCAGATCTTCCGGTCGCTTGCCGATGCGCAGGTAAACGTGGACATGATTGTGCAGAACGTGGGGCGTCAAGGTGTCGCGAATCTCACCTTCACGGTGCCGACGGACGACGCCTACAAGGCGGAGCGCGCGGTCTCGCAGTGTCTCGCTTCGCTGGGCGCGGGCAAGGTGAGCCTGACCGACCGCATTGCGAAAGTGTCGATCGTGGGGGTGGGGATGCAGTCGCACTCGGGTGTGGCCTCGCAGATGTTCAGCACGTTGGCGGAGCACGGAATCAATATCCAGATGATCAGCACAAGTGAGATCAAAATTTCGGTGGCGATTTCGCTGGATTCGGCGGATGACGCCGTGCGCGTCCTGCACCGGTCCTTTGCCCTCGACCAGTGAAGCCAGCGATGCGCTACCACTCCACACGCGGCGAAACACCGCCGATGGCTTTTGAAGAAGCCGTTGCGACTGGGCTTGCTCCGGACGGTGGCCTGCTTGTGCCCGAAGCGCTGCCCGACTTTTCGGGTGAGCTGCGGGCCTGGGAGCGTTTGGATTACACGGATCTGGCACTGGAGTTCTTCCGCCGGTTTGCGGGGCCGATGGACGGCGGCGCGTTAGAGCGTTGCGTGCGACGGGCCTACGCCGGCTTTGACGATGCGCGCATCGCGCCGCTGCGCCGCCTCGACGACCGGTTGTTCGTGCTGGAGCTGTTCCACGGTCCGACGCTGGCCTTCAAGGACTTTGCGCTTCAGTTGCTGGGCAACCTCTACGAGCACCAGATCGGACGAACAGGCGAGGAGATCAATGTTCTTGGCGCGACCTCGGGCGACACCGGTGCGGCGGCCATCCACGGACTGCTTGGAAAACCGGGGGTGCGCAGTTTCATTCTCTACCCGCGCGGCGGGGTATCGCCTTTGCAGGAGCGCCAAATGACCTGCACGGGGGCGGACACAGTGTATCCGCTCGCGGTGGCGGGAACCTTTGACGACGCCCAGCGGATCGTGAAGGAGATTTTCGGGGATCTGACGTTCCGGCGGCGGCACCGGTTGAGTGCGGTCAACTCAATCAATCTCGCGCGGGTCCTTGCGCAATGCGTGTATTATTTTTACGCCTACTTCCGTCTGCCGGAGGACCGGCGGGAAGAGGTTGAGTTCATTGTGCCGACGGGCAATTTCGGCAACGTTCTCGCGGGGTGGTGGGCATGCCGCATGGGCTTGCCGGTCTCGCGTTTTTGCGTGGCGACCAACCGCAACGACATTTTGTGGAAACTTTTCCGCACGGGCGTGTATGAAGCCGGCAGCGTGCAGCCCAGCCTTGCCCCCTCGATGGACATCCAGGTGGCGAGCAACTTCGAGCGGTTCCTGTATGAGCACACGGGCGGCGATCCGGAGCGGGTGCGGGAAACGATGGCAGCCCTGCGCGAGACTGGGCGGGTGGAGTTCGCGGATTTCCGGCACGACCGCTTCCGTGCGACGCGGGCCGATGACGAGGGCATCCGCGCGATCACCGCGCGGGTCTGGCGGGAACACGGGTATATTGTCGATCCCCACACAGCTTGTGGTTTCGCGGAAGTCGACCGGTCGAAAAACACAATCGTCCTCGGCACGGCGCACCCCGCCAAGTTCCCCGAGGTTGTGGCGGAGGCGACAGGTCAGGGTGCCACGCATCCGACGCTTGAAGCGCTGAAGACCCGTGAGCCGCGGAAGTGGGATCTGCCGGCTGAAACCAGTGCCGTGAAGGCGTTTCTGGACGAGGTGCTCTAGCTTCCCGCGACGCGCTCCAACCGGTCGAGGACGATACCGGGGGTAAGGAGTTCGGGGAAGACAAGGGGCTCGTCGAGGCCGGGAGCGTAGAGCAGGTTGACAGGAATAGCGGTGCGCCCGAATTCACGCAGGGCTTCCGTAATGCGCGGGTCGTGGTTGGTCCAGTCGGCCTGGAGGGTGATAATGCCCATCTCGTGGAAACGGCGACGGACCTCGGAGGAGCCGAAGACGACGGCTTTGTTGGACTGACAGGTGACGCACCATCGCGCGGTGAAGTCGACGAAAACGACATTCCCTTCTCCGGCGAGGCGCTCGGCTTTACCGGGTTCCCATTCTTCCCAGACGACCATGGGGGCGTCCTCGAGGTCGGTCGCGAAGGGCGCGGGGTAGCCCGCCGCGAAGCCGCCCGCGAAGATGAGCGCGGCAATGGCATAGCCCGTGCGGCGGACGCGTTTGGCGCGGAAGGCGGCCCCCCAGCGCCCGTAGACCCAAGCGGCCGTGGCAATGAGGACAAGCCCGGTAAAGGCTTTGAGGAGGGCGGTGTCGGCGAAGCCGTTGCTTTGCACAAGCTGGCCCGCCAGCACCCACACGAGGTAGGCGACGGCGGCGTAGAGGAGGAAAGCCATGCCCTGTTTGAAGCTCTCCATCCACGGCCCGGGCTTGGGCAGAAAGGCCATGAGCTTGGGGAAGATGGAGAGGACGAGGTAGGGCGAGGCGAGGCCGAGAGCCATTGCGGTGAAGGCCAGAAACTGTTGCGTCGGCGGCATGGCCATGAGCGCGCCGAGGGCAGTGCCGAGGACGGGCGCGGAGCACGGGGTGGCGACCACCGTGGCGAGGATGCCGCTGAAAAACGAGCCGGAGTAGCCGGACTTTTTTGCGAGCCCGTCGCCAACGCTCATGGCGGACTGCCCGATTTCGAAGACCCCGCTGAGGTTGAGCGCAAAGAGGAGGAAAATGATGATAAGCAGATAGTTGAAGACGGGCGATTGGAGCTGGAAGCCCCAGCCGAGCTGTTCGCCGCCCGCGCGCAAGGCGATGAGAAAGCCCGCCAGCACCCAGAAGGAGAGAACGATACCGAGCGTGAAGGTGAGCCCGTGAAGGACGACGGACCGCGGATCGGAACCGGCTTGGTTGACGAAGCCCATGACCTTGATCCCGATGATGGGGAAGACACAGGGCATGAGGTTGAGGATGAGTCCGCCGAGAAAGGCAAGAGCGGCAACGAGCGCGAAGTTGACAGGAGGCGCCGCCGGTTCGGTGCCCGCCGGAGTTATTTGTGTGCCGGCGGCGGCGAGGCGGTCATCCGGTGCCTCGTCACCGAGGGGAGTGTCGATTGTGATGCCCGCGCGGGGTTGCCCGTCGACCGTCCACTCCCCGGAGCGCGCGGCGAGCACGCCTTCGAAGCGGTCGCCGGCGCCGCCCGCCGGATCGACGGCGAAGGCGAGGAGCGCGCGGTGTTCGTCGAGATATTCGGCTTCCTGCGTAAGCGTCGGCTTGATGAGCAGGTTTGCGTCAAAGAAATACAACTCCGGCGGCAGCGGCTCACCGGTCGACTCGACGAACAGAAAATAGGAGTCGCCCTCCTGCCATGCCACGGCCGTGACGTCGGGATGAGCAACCGGCAAGTGCCGGTCGGCCCAAGCGAAGAGGTCGGCGCGGTCCGGGTCGGGAGAAGGCTCGCGGTCTGCCACAGTGAGGGACAGGGCAAGGTCGACACCGCCGGGAATGCATGTGGTGTCCGTGCACATGAGCCATTCCGCGCGGGCGCGGAGGATGATTTCAGAACCGGGTTCGGCAGTCTGCGGCACGCGGAGGTCGACAGGCAGAAGAACTTCGTCCTCATACACGTATTCGACATACCCGAGGCTCTCGTAGGGGCGGGGAACGGGCCACTGGATTTCGCCCGCCGCAAAGCCCTCCGGTAACTCCCAGCGCAGGCTGGGGCTGTAGCCTGTGGCGGTGGTCTTCCAGTAGGTGTGCCACTTGTCCTCGTGGTCGAGGCGCAGGCCGAGGCGCGCGGTCTCTCCGGGCCGGACGGAAGTTGTCTTGGCCACGAGTTCGGCGGTGACGTGCTGGTCGGTCTGCGGGCCGAAGGGTGGTTCCTCTGCCGAAACCGCGGAAACGGCGGCAAAGGAAATGAAAATTACGGTGAGTAAGGAAATGCTGCGCATATTCAGGAATGGGAGTGGCTACGGAACGGGTTATTCCGCCCGAATCTTTTCGCCAAATCGAGCGTTTTCGCCTCGGATCCGGTCTGTTCGGTGGATGTACACTATGTTTGGCTGCAATCGTTTTTCATGGATTCAGATCGTTTTCGCTGCGGCCGCGCTTGCCGCACTCGCGGGGCAGGCCGCGGGCGAGGCACCGGAGGCACCCGCTGACACTGACCCTCTTGCGAAAGCCGACGCGCTTCTTGCCGAGGGGAGCTTCGCACTCGCGCGCGACGCCTACGCCGCTCTCGCGGACGCCGGGGACTTATCCGCGGCGGAGAGACGGCACGTGCGTTTTCGGCTCCACGAAGCGCGCCTTCTCGCTCGCGCGGAAGCCGAGGGCTGGCCCCCTTGGCGCAGTCTTGCGGAGGAGGACAGGGAGGACTTTGCGGCGCTCAATGCGCTGACGCGGGCCGAGTGGGAGAGAGGGGGCGGGCCCGGCGCGGAATGGGCTGCCATGCGCGAGGCCCTCGGGTGGCTCTATATCGACGTGGCGGGCGACGACGAGCACGCACGCGAGGCATTCCGCGACGCGCTCGACTATCACGCCGGGTCGCCGGACATTGAGGCGGCGCGGGAGGCGTTTCTCGCAACGGTCTTCGCACTGGCGGCGGGCGGAAGAGACGGTCTTGGGGTGTCGGCCCGATTCGGACGCCTCGGCTCGCGGGCATGGCTGGAAGATGCCGCGCGAATAGCCGAAACGGGCGAAGACCGGGCGCGGGCGAACCTCCTTCTCGCCGATCATCGCCAACGGTTCGGGGCCGACAGTCGATCACGCCAGCGGGCGGGCGACGCCCTCGCCGCCGCTGTTACCGCGGCAAAGGGTACCGCGCTCGAGGCCGCTGCGCTTTACGCCCGCGGTGATTGGTTGTCCCGTCACGGTCACAGCCGCTACACACAGCGCGGGCGCCTCGTCCTTGAGCCGGATTTCGCCGCTGCCGTGGAGGTCTTCGGGAGATTGGCGGAAATCGGCCCGGAGCTGCCGACGGCAGAACGTGACGTCTTCCGCCGCCGCGGTCCCGAGCGCCGCGGCTACGGGCGCGATGATCCCGGCGCGGGCTTGAGCGTCCTACAGGACCGCGCAAGCGAGGCGATCGAGCGTATCCGCAAGCCGGATCTCAAAGCCGTCGTAAGCCATACCTTTAAACCGGACGCCCAGGTGCATTTCAGGGTGGTGCGGCGCAACATCGAGGCCGTCGAGGCCCGCGTCTGGCGTACCGCACCGGACAAACTCCGCGGGGCCAATCCCGATGATCTCGACCGCGCGAGCCTCGTCGCAGAGGGCGCTGAACCGCTCTGGACGAGCCGCTTGGCCAAAGCGCCGGAGCGTCCGCACCTGCCTGTGGAGGAGCGCATTGTTTTACCTGAACCCCTTTCCGCCGGGCTCTACCTTGTCGAAGTCGGCGGCGGAGAAAAGAGCGTTGTGCAACTGCTTCTCATCACGGAGGCGGCGCTTGTCGCCCATGCGGGTGACCGGATCCTTCTCCACTCCGTCGACAGCACGACGGGAGCGCCCGTGGCCGAAGCGGAATTCGCGGTTTCTTTCTTTTGGACGGAGCGTTTCGACGGTCGTTTGGAGACGCGCCGCGAGTCCGTTTCCGCCCGTGCGGACGCCGATGGTGTGGCCGTCTTCGACTGGCCCGACGTCCCGCGGCGCGCGCGAATGTTTGCCGTGGCGGACACCGCGCTCGGGCCCGCCGTCCTGCGTTCCATGCTCGCGGGCGGACCATGGTGGTCGGCACCCGACGGCGGCGGGGGTATTCGCGCGCATGCCTACGCCGACCGTCCGCTCTACCGCCCGGGCGAGACCGTCCGCTGGCGCGCCATCCTCCGCGAACTGCGGGACGGCGCCTTCGTTATGCCCGAAGAGTCCGCCTACACGTATGAGATCCGGGACAACCGGGGCGATGCCGTTGCGGCGGGCGACTTGGAGTTGAGCGAGTTCGGGACGGCGCATGGCACATTGGAGTTGAGCCCCGAGGCGCGGCCCGGTCCATACCGTATTCTTTTGCGACGGGGAGGTTCGGTCCTGCGGTCGGCGGACCTCTTTGTCGTCGAATCTTTCCGGGTTCCCGAATTCGAGGTGGGGATCGCGTTCGATGGCGCGGAGAGTGACGTCGAATACCCGGTTTTCGCGCTCGGCGAGACCGTCACGGGCCGGGTGGAAGTGCGTTACTTTGCGGGCGGCCCGGTCGGCGACGCCGAGGTCGAGATTCGTGTCGACCGGCGGCAGCGCGCTTACTTTCCGTGGATGGCGCAGGGCCGGGCGGGCACGACGCGCGGATACACAGGCGGTTACGGCAGTGGCGCGGAGCGGGTAGATTTCATTGCGTTGGGTACCGACGCGCGCGGCACGGCTTCATTCGAAGTGCCGACGCATCTCGAAGACGACGCCGACTTTCATTACACGCTCGATATCTCGGTGCGTGACGCTTCCGGGCGCGAGACCCGCAAAACCGCCTCTTTTCATGTTTCCCGGCAACCATACGGGGTCTCGCTTTATGCCGAACGCTCTCTTCTGCGGCCCGGCGACCGCGCCCGCATGCATGTCGAGGCGGTTGACGCCAACGGCAAAGGACAAGAGGTCGAGGGGCGTCTCACTGTCGTGCGCGAGCGCTGGCGACAAGTCTACATCCATCAAAGGCGCGGCAACGAGATTTCGGGCGATGAGTTCCGCGCCCTGCCTGAACGCTCCCTTCTCGGATCCGCGCGGAGCGACTACCGGTTGAAGGAAGAGGGGTTTGTCACGGAGACAATCGGCGAGGTGACCCTCACGACGAGCACGGATGGACGGGCGCTTTACTCGATGGAAACACCGGAGCCGGGATATTACCGGGCGACGTGGGTGAGCGAGGGGAGGCGCGGCCTGCCCGTGACCGCGGAGACCGTCTTCTGGGTCACTCCGGAGGGCGATTCGCGGATCGGATACCGCCCGGCCGGCGTGCAACTGCATTTCGACGAGCGGATCTACCGCACCGGGGAGCAAGTGCCCGTTTTAATCACGACGGAGGCCCCGGGGCGGACTGTCCTGCTGCTCCGTGGGGAAAATGATATTCGCGAGTGGGAAATTATCCGCATGAGCGGGAACGCCCGTCTTGTGCTGCTCGATACATCCACGGCGGACACACCGACTCTCGGACTGACGGCCACGATGGTCTACGGCGACACCGTCTACGGAGACAACCGCCGCGTCCGTGTGGAGCGGGCACCGCATAAGCTCGACATCGAACTTTCCTTTGACGCCGGGACCTACGGACCGCGGAGCGATGCCACGGCCTCGCTCCGGGTGCGCGACGAGGAAGGCAACGCGGTGCGGGCCGAACTCTCGCTCGGTGTCGCCGATGATGCTGTCTTCTCGCTCATGCCGCGGCGTTTCGCGGGCATCGAGGAGATATTCGCCATTGATGAACGGCACATCCGCCTGCGCACGGTAAACAGCTTTCAGTGGCAACCGGTCTTCCGGCCGGGAGTCGACGAGCCGCCGGATGGGACGGAGGCCAGGATGGATGCGGCAAGGCCCGGTGAAGCCATCTACGATTTGAGTCCCTTCACCGTGGATGCGGCGGCGGAAGAAGGGTACTTCGCGGCACGGACGGAAAGCGCCCCGGCACCTGCCTTTGTTGCCGGCCATGAGGATGCCGCCCCGGAAGCGCTCCTGCGCACCGATTTTCAATCCACGGTGGCGTGGTTTCCGGACATCGTGACCGATGAGGAGGGCAAGGCCGAGGTGTCATGGACCTTCCCCGACAACCTCACGCGTTGGCGGGCGACCTACGTCGGCGTTGCCGGGTGCGGACGTTTCGCCGAAGGCAGCGCCTCCGTCGTCACGCAGCTCCCGCTCATCGTTCGTTTGCTGCCGCCGCGCTTCCTCGTCGCCGGTGACCGTTCGGTGATAACGGCACTGGTCTCCAACAACTCCACGCGCGAACGCGAGGTGCACGCAGGACTTCATATCGACGGCCCGCTCGCTCTGCAAGGCGACGCAGAAAAGACACTCGTTATTCCGGGAGGCGAAACGCGTCGCGTAACCTGGACGACGAACACGTTGTCGGCGGGCGAGGCTAACCTGCGTGTGACGGCGCGCTCGCGCAACGCCGCCGATTCGGTTTCGCTGAAGCTTCCGGTCTATCCGTATGGGGCCGGGCACTACAGCGGATTTGCCGGGCGAACAGAGCGGGGCAGTGTTCGTGCGGAGGTCGAGCTGCCCGCGAACCGCCATGCGGATGCGACGCAGATGAAGATAACAGTGAGTCCGAGTATCGCGACGTCGATTCTCGATGCGCTGCCGTTCCTCATCGAGTTTCCCTACGGATGCGTGGAACAAACGGCGAGCCGCTTCTTTCCGGCAGCGGTCGTCGCGCACTCCCTGCGAAGCCTTGGTTTTCCCGCCGATGCCGTCAAGGCGGGCATCTTCGGTGGTATTCATCCGGACCATCTTCCCGAAAACGAGGCTGGTCTCGATAATCTCGACGCCGTTGTGGCGGCGGGCCTCGCGCGTCTCGCCGACACGCAGGAGTCTTCCGGCGCCTGGCCGTGGATGCCGGGCGGCCGCGCCGACACGCACATGACTGCGTACGTTCTGTGGGCATTGGAAACGGTGCGGCACGCGGGCGTGGAGGTCGATGCTGACATGATCGGACGCGCCCGCGGGTGGCTTGAAACAGAGTTGAACCGCACGCAGAATCAGCCGCCGCTCCGCGCATGGATTCTGCACGCGCTCTCCGCCCGGTATGAACCGGTCGAGGCGGGTCGACCGACAACACATGAAGCAGCCGCGTTTCTCGATCTCATGCGCGAGCGCGCCGGTCTTGGCGCCTACGGCCAAGCGATGCTCGCTCTTGTCGCGGCGCGCTTCGGCTTCGAGGAAGACGCGCGCTTGCTCTTGCGCAATCTGCGCAACAGCGTGCGTCTGGAGGAGCACCCCGACGCCTCCGCTATGACTGGCGGCGGCCGACAAGGTACGCTGCAGACAGCGCACTGGGGACGCGCCCGCGAGTGGTGGACTTGGTGGCGCTCGCCTGTGGAGGCAACCGCCTTCGCCTTGCAGGCCATGGTTCTTGTCGATCCCTCCAACGAACTCGTTGTCCCGGCGATGAACTGGCTTACGCGCAACCGCACGGCGGCACGCTGGGACCACACGCGCGACACCTCCGTAGCCGTCCTCGCCCTTACGGACTATCTCCGCATGTCGGGCGAGCTGGAGAGCGATCTCGACGCTGAAATCCGCGTCAACGGTGAGCATCTGCAACGCGTTTCCATTCCGCTCTCGCGCGTTCTCGAGGGCGCGCGGACCACTACAGTGCCGAACGCAATGTTGCGCGACGGGACGAATACCGTCGAAATCATCCGCCGCTCCGGAGATGGCCCCGTGTATTTCCGAGTGGATACAAAGACCCACATCGAGTCGCCCCCCGTTGAGCCCGCCGGCAACGAGCTTTTCATCTCACGGGAGTTTTACCGCGTGCGGGAAATTCCCACGCTGCTACGCGGCTTCCGCGATAGGCTGGAGCCGCTTGCGGCAGGCGGTAAAGTGGCGGTGGGCGAGCGGATTGAGGCCGTTCTTTTGCTCGAGGCCAAGACCGACCTCGAGTATCTCGTGGTGGAGGATTTCCGTGCCGCCGGTATCGAAACGGTGCAGATTTTCAGCGGCGAACGTGTCGCGGCCCGCGGAGTCGATCCGGTCCTTTATGCGGAACTCACGCCCGGTGAGCGGGCGCTCGGTCTGACCGAAGCCTGGGGCGGACGCAATCCCTATCTCCGGCGGACGGTGACGACGTATCAGGAAATCCATGAGCGCGGCGGCGTTTTCTTTATTGATCGCCTGCCCGAGGGCACATGGGAAATCCGCTACCGCCTCCGTGCTGAAACTCCGGGCCGCTTCGAGGTGCTCCCCGGTCGCGCCTCCGCCATGTATGTGCCCCGCATCCGCGGCAACAGCGTCTCGGCAGCCATCGAGGTCGCCGAACCGGAGGCAAAGCGGTGAGTCGTGAAGCCCGCCGAGTCCCTTTACCGCCGCCGCCGTTACGTAGTCGCCACCGCCGGAGCGGGCAGGCCGTTCCCCTGCGAACGTTCATTTTCGAGGTGACAAGGCCGCGCCCGGTGCCGCCGCATGTGCTCGACGGCGCATTGTGCGGGGGCTGATGCCGCGGTGCTTGCGGTAGAAATTGCCGAGCGCGCCCGGTCCGCTCAAACCGCAGTCGGCGGCGATTTCCGAAAGCGTGTCGTCCGTGTCGCGCAGTCGTTGTTCAATCCGCTTGAGGCGCACGCGGTGGATTTCCTCGAGGGGGCTCCGCCCGAGCGCCGAGCGAAAGCGCTGTTCGAGGCTGCGCCGCGATCCCGCATAAACTTTGAGCAAGTCGTCCACGCCGAGGGGTTCATGGATGTGATCGCGAATGTGGCGCAGGGCGGCGTTGATTTCCGGCGCCTTCACGGCGAGAACGATGTCCGTGCTGCCGCGTTCCTCCACCGGCCCGGGAGGCATCCGCCGGAGACGCAACGTCTCCGGCACCACCTCACCACGCAGCATTCCGCGCAGTTCTTCCATGCCTGTTTCCGCGATTTCCCGCGCCCGTGCCCGCACGCTCGACAGGGGCGGGTGGCAGGACGCGCACACGTCCCGCTCGTTGTTGCAGCCGAGGATGGCGAG
>SKLD01000168.1 GCA_007123395.1 Opitutales bacterium | reverse complement strand
CGCCGTGCGCCTACTCGGGCGGCGGAAAGTAGGCGGGCTGATTCATCGCCCGCCCGCGGGGCCTGTCGAAGGGCAGCGCGCGCTTGCGGAAAAGGGGGCGCGCGCCCGTGATTCCGGGGCCGCCGGGGTCCGGGGATGAATCCCTCGGACTACGGGCAGGCGGTGTCGCCGTGCGCCTACTCGGGCGGCGGAAAGTAGGCGGGCTGATTCATCGCCCGCCCGCGGGGGCCTTCCGAAGGGCAGCGCGCGCTTGCGGAAAAAGGGGCGCGCGCCCGCGGTTCTGCGGTCGCCGGGAGTCCGGGGATGAATCCCTCGGACTACGGGGCAGGCGGTGCTGCCGTGCTGATGCTTTTCCACTGGTAACGCGGACAAGAATGTCCGCTCTCCGGGGGGTGCTGCCGTGCTGATGCTTTTCCGCTGGTAACGCGGACAAGAATGTCCGCTCTCCGGGGGGTGCTGCTATGTGGAAGCTTTTCCGCTGGTAACGCGGACAAGAATGTCCGCTCTCCGGGGGGGCTTGCTCCAACGAGGTGCCGTCCAAATCTGGCAAATATTGTGCTTCTCTTCGCGGTCAGGGTGCGACGGTGCCGGGCAGGAGCGACGTCCATGTTTCGTCGGCGTAGTCCCATGCGTAGGGGAGGAGGTGGCGCGCCGACCAAAGCCAGCGGCCCTCCGGATCGTGCAGGAGGATGTTGTCGGGATCCATCCCGTGGACGTAGAGCCAGCCGTAAGCTGCGAGGTAGATGTAGGGGAAACTCTCGCTTTGATGAAACAGGCCGATCGGTTCCAGATCGAAGTAGTTGTCGTCAATACGGTCCGCGCCGTGCCATGTTAGATCCGGGTCCGGATCGGGATCCGGGTCCGGATCGGGGTCCGGGCCGGGATCGCCCGAAAGGTCCACATTGGTGGCGATCTCCACGCTGTCCACGCGCAAGGCGGATTGTCCCAACCCGGTCGTGGTATGGAAGACAATGGTATCGAAGGAGAGCGGTCCGGCGTGTTCGAGGGAAACGGTGTGGGCGTAGTCCTCCGCCAAGCGTGCATGGAGGACGACGGTGCTCGTATCGGTGCGCTCGATGACAAGGGTTCCCTCGTAGTCTGTGTTGGGTTCGAGGGCGTAGGGTGCCTCGCCGGAAAGTTGAAGGCTGGCATAGAACCCGCCGCCGGGTTAGGTGGCGCGCGCGTAGACGTCGCCGGTGATCTCGGACTGAAGGGGTTCGCCTTGGATATAGCGCCGGATGTTCTCGAGACCGAACGTGCCGGCGTCCTGTCGGCGGTCGGTGGTGGGGCCGCTGATGTGGGGGAGGAGGAGGACGTTGTCCAGCTTTCGGAAGGGTGAGTCCGCCGGGAGCGGTTCCTTGCCGAAGACATCCAGGCCCACTTGGAGCTTCCCCTCCGCCGCGACGCGGGCGAGGGCCTCTTCGTCCACGACGGCGCCACGGCCGATGTTTACGAAGACGCCTCCTTCCGGAATCATGCGCAGATGGGCTTCCGTTACCATGTGGCGGCTCTTCGGGGTGAGGGCGGCCAGTTCGACAAGGACATCGTTCTCACGGAAAAGTTCCTCGAGGGTGTCGGCGCGGCGCACGGCGAACTCATCGAGAAGGGAGTCCGGGACGCTCGGAGAATAGGTGCTTATGGAGACACCGAACGGCTGCATGAGCTTGACAAGCTCGCGGGCAATGACACCGAAGCCGTGGAGGCCGACACGCCGCTCAAAGAGGGAGCCGGTAAGCGTCTCGGCGTTCTTCCACGCCGGGCCGCCATGCATGTGCAGATTCCAGTAGGATACCCGCCGGAGGCAGGCAATGGCCATCATCAGACCGCATTCCGCCACGGTCCGGGCGATCGAATTCCCCCAATTGGTCACGAGCAAACCCTCGCGGATGAGGTCTTCGCCCACAAGTTTGCGCACCGAGCCGGGAAGGTAGCAAACGTAGCGGAGGCTATCTCCGGTGATAGTCTTCACGTCCGCCGGAAGCGGAGGGGTTCGCCATGCACCCACAAGGACTTCCGGGCGGAAATCGGCGAGGACCTCCGGCCATTGGTCCTGCGCGAGTTCGAGAGGATCCACCAGCCGGACGGAGGAGGCGAGGGATTCCAGTTCGGAGAAACTCTCTCTTGGAAGAAAGTCTTCCTTTTCTGTGCGGGTGAGGGCAACGAGGATGCGTGGGCGGTGCATGGGAAAAATCGGGATTGGGTGAGAGACGCGCGCGCCAGCGGGAAGCCGGCGCGCGCCTTGGTTTGAAACAATGACAAACGGGAATCAGGGCGTTACCCATGCACCCGCATCGTAAACATAGAGCTGACCGCCGGCACCGGCGACCGTGTAGAGCCAGCCGAGGTCGTCACTGTAGAGGTAGAGACCGGAAGTTTCATAATCGCCGGCAAAGTAGTAGAGATAACCGGCGGGGTGATGGTAGAGCCACGGGAAGCCTTCCGAGTAGAACGGCCCCAGATCGACGTGATAACTCCATCCCGGACCGTCTTGGAAACCGTAGTTCAGGCCGACTGCCGGGACATCCGTCCACTCGCCTTCGACGAGGGCGGCAAACGGGTTCACGGGCTCCGGATCAACTTCGCCGACCCCGGGAGGCGTGGTGAGGTTCATCCCGGTCGGGTCGATGTGGATTTCCGAGATATAATACGGGTCGATCCCGCGGGCGCCGCCGGCAACAGAACCGGTCGACGTTCCGATCATGATGAAACCGAAGTCTTCGAATGTTGCCGTGCGATACACCGCGTCGGGGTCGGTATCCTCAAAGGGATAGATGAGGACCGGGTCCGGGCCGGGAAACTCAGGTCCGCCGCGCCCGTAGACGCGGTAGGTGTTCTCGGGATGGTTGATGACGTACCAGAATTCATACCACGTGTTGGTGGTCAAGGAACCCGTCGACTTCACGTAATTGGGGCTTTGGTTCGAGTCCCAGACATCGAAAGTGCCGTCCGGCTCGTAGCGGGAGATTACGGAGAAGTCACCCCAGATTACGGGACGCTGGGGATTGCCTTCGTCATCCAAAAGAGGGTTGCCCATTTCGTCGATGAAGAATCCGACAAGACCCACTGCGGAATCGACTTGAGCGGGGCGGTCGCCCACCTGGGGCCGGCCTGAGCGCAAATACATCGTGGCAAGCCCGACATCCGGGAAGGGATCAACGATGCGGGCCTCCTCGGGAATGAGAAGGGAGGCAAACATATTCACGGTCTGTTCAATAAGCACACCGGGAAAGACCTCCAGCGCATTGCCTGGTCCGCCGAAAGGATCCGGAACTGCCGCGATGTAGGGCGGATTGTCGGGATCGACGCGTTCGGGGTTATCGATGTTGGGGATGTGAACGTGCCAACCGGGTAGGTCGGGATCGTCGAAGCGGTCGACGACGACCCAGTTCGCCGAGAGGATAGCGGTTCCCAGCACGAGTGCGAGCAAACCGGTGATCATAGTGGTTATTGATTTCATGCGTGTATCTCTTTCTTAGGATTGAGGTTGTATCTTAGGGTTAAAAAAGCCCGGTGAAGGTGAGGCGGAAGCTCCGCGGGGCGTACCATGTCTCGGTGCGGCGCAGGACTTCCGTGCCGTTGTCGTCGTAGGAGACGACGTTTTGCTTGTAGCGGTTGTTGAGCAGATTGTTCACGTTCAAACGGGCCGACCAGCTGCTCCGGCCGATCTCGAAATTGTATTGCAGCATGGCATTGAAGGACCAACGACCGGCGGTCGGCGGAGTTTGGAACTGATTCTCGGCAAGGTCGGTGCCGCCAATGGGCACGGAAGTCGGCGCCGAGCCCCTGTAATTGCCGCCGAAACCGAGAACAAGGCCTTCCAAACGCGGGATTTCGGTGATCTCGTAGCGGTTCCAGAAGGCGAAGTCGTGTTTGGAGCCGAAGAAGAGGGAAGTCCCCTGGAGTCCGCCTGTCATATCGACCGGATCGACATCGCCCATACGCACTTGGGCGGCCTGCAATTCGGCCTCAGTCGGATTTTCGCCCACGGCCCCGGCTAGGGTGATGTAGTTGGGCACGCCGTCGCCCGTCGTATCCCACTCCTGCAGCCCGAAAGCTTCGCGGCCGAAGGTGCGTACCCAGACGTCGTATTCCGTTCCGAATCCTTGCGCCGAGGCGAGGGAAAAAGGGGAAGTCGCTTCGCGGGTGGTGTATGCGTAGTTGAGGACAATTTGCCAATTGGGAACGGGCCGGACGATGAGTTGGAAGTCCATGCCCTCCGCTTCGTCGGTGTAGGTCACGTTGGCCCCGGTGGAGTTGCCAATGCTCGCATTCAATCCCGAGCCCGCAAGCGTGCGTTGGTAGACGATTGGGTTGATATCTTCCTCCGTGCTCTGGGCGCGGAAGTCTTTGCGCCCCCGTCCTACGTCGGCAAACGCCTCTTCGAGGTAGTGGCGCCATGGTTTGCCTTGCAACGTCCCGTCGGTAGCTATGGCTTCGTCGTCCAGTCTGCTGTAATCAAGGAAGATCACCCGCTGGGGGACGGGCGTGTTGCTGAAGAGGGATTCAATCCCCGCGATGGCCTCGGGGAGGAGGAGCTGGGGACGACCGGTTTCGGGGTTGATCCGCCTCACGGGACCCACCGCGAAGGGGAAGTAGCTTGAGTCCACACCATAGGAAATGGGGTCGCGGCCGCCGGCACCCCGGTAGTCGGCGGGAGCAAAGGACCCGATTGGGTCTCTTTCCTCGGGGGTGCCGCTGCCCGCCCAGCGGGACGGGGCGGGGGCGTTGTTCCATTGCCAGACAGCGTTTTTGCGCTGGATGCGGTAGGCGGAGACCGTTCCTGAGATTCGCCCGTCGAGAAGATCCACCTTCACCCCGATTTCGTAACTGGTCGCTTTTTCCGAATCGATGCCTTGGTAATTACCGTCGCGCAGACCGGTGTTGGGCGTCACGCCTTCGGCGACGAGCCCGTAAATGGAGAGGGCGCGGTTGACCTCGTAGCCGAGGGCGATCATGCCGGTGACCTCGGTTTCCGCTTCTTCCCCGGTGGGTCCCCAGAAAGAAAATTCATCAAGAAAGCCGTCGGTCCGGTTATCGGGATTCTGGATGAGGCCGATGCCAATATCTCTTCCCGTTTGCTGCAGGCCGCCTTCGATCTCATTGATGCGGTTGTAGCGCTGTTCGAAGCTGATGTAGCGGTCGTGCCGCAGGCCTGTGATGAGGGTTGCCCGGTTGTCAAAAAAGCGCCCTTGGTAGAGGCCGTAGTGCCCGGTGAACCACTGCTCAATGCGCAGAAATTGGCGGCCGGGCTGCGCCAGCGGTTCGTCCTCGTAGCGGATCGGTGTCATGTCGTCAATGCGCCGGAAACGGAGCGGATTCAGCTCTAAATCAAACTCCCTTAGCCGGTCGAACTGATTGTTGATGCGCTCGTTTCCCTGGGTCACATCGGCGATGTCCTTGATGTCGTGGCGGCCTGCGAGGAGGGTATGGTTTGCCTCGGAGCCGAAGAGGAAGGGCGTTTCAAAGGTGTAGACGGCACGAATGCGGAATTGCTCGGTGCTGGTTTTTTCGGGGCGTTTGCGCCACCAGTAGCGCACCGTCTTGTAATCGTTGAGATCGCGGAGGTCCGACGTCGGCAGGCGTTCCCGGAGATCCTCGGGAATCGGGAAGGTGGTCACATACGTGTCCATGAAATTCTGGATGATCTGCCGTTCCGAATCCGGCGTGTTCGGGTCGGCGATCACGCTCAGGAGTTGGGGAATGTTGAACTCACGTTCCTCACGGGTGATCGTGGAGATGCGCACGTCGAAATTCTCTTCCTCGGCCCATGTGTAAAAGGCACCGGCGGAGAGGGTGAGGTTGGGCGTGGGCATGAAATCGATATTGCCCCGGATGTTCAGTTCGCGCCGCCAGTGGTGGGTGTCGGGACCGGTCAGGCGGAAGGACTGGGGGCGGCCGCCGACGTCGTCGGGCCAGCTTGTGCGGTCACCGAATTGCGCCTCGATGGGCGCGGCGTCCAAGT
Organism: Opitutales bacterium; assembly: GCA_007123395.1. Taxonomy (GTDB): domain Bacteria; phylum Verrucomicrobiota; class Verrucomicrobiia; order Opitutales; family Oceanipulchritudinaceae; genus SLLG01. The sequence goes on along the minus strand of SKLD01000168.1, from coordinate 5,292 downwards.
AGTTTGTATCCAATGTCCAACTGATCTGCTCACCGAATTCGTTGCGGAATTCCTGGTTGATGGCGGCGTTGAGGTTGTCGTAAAGGTGTGATGTTCCCGTGCCTTCGAATTTCGTGTCGGCGTATTGCACTTCTGCGGTGATAAACCACTTCGGGCTGCGATATTGCATTTGGCCGACATAGTACTCTTGGTCCTTTGTTGCGAAATCCCTCCAGTTCCCGCGCTTCTCAAAGGCGGTCGCGACGCGGTATTCCAGCGTGCCGCCGAGAAACTCGCGCGCCAGCGGACCGGTGACGTCCAGCGTGGCGCGGCGGTAGCCATAGGCGCCCGCGCCGATCGTGACGCGCTGGCGCGGCTCGCTCAGGGGCCGGCGCGGAATGATGTTCACGATACCGGAGAGCACGCCCACGCCGTAGAGGAGGGAATTGGGGCCGCGCACCACTTCCATACGTTCCACGTTCACCGTGTCCAAAATCCCCCCAAGGGTGATCCCGTAGGCGGCGATCGATCCGCCGTAGCGGAAACCGTCGAGGTTTTGGAAGGGCACGTTGAAGCCGCGGATGATGATGGCATTGCTGAAGCGCCCGCCCACGCCCGCCCGGGAGGAGGGGGAGCGGTCGGCCGAAAACGATTGGTTGGCCCCCGGCGAGTTCCCCCCGTCGCGGGTCCCCGGCGAGCCTTGCGTGAACTGTTGCGTAAAGACACCCGAGGAGTAGGCGAGGGCCTCGTTGAAGGTTGTCGCCCCCGTATCCTCAATAAATTGCGCCGTGATCGCCTCCAGCGACATCGGCAGGTCGCGGATGGCCATGTTCAGGCTCGTGCCCGAAACGGTGTTTGTCGCTTGGTAGCCCCGGTCTCCGCTCGCGTCGACGATGAAGGCCGGAAGCTCGAAAACGTCTTCTTCCTCCTGCGCGGCAATGGTCCCGGGCAGAAGGGCGAAAATCGTGAGGAGAGAGGCGATTCCGTAGGCGTTTCTTCGAAACGGAATGAACCGTGTTTGAGGGCAGTGTTCGGGCATGAGCTTTTGAGTGGAGTTGAATGAGTTCCCGGCTTTGTTCCACCGTGCGGAGGAACAAATGACCGGTTTTTTCGAGCCTTTGTTTTGGGCAACTTCCAGCCCGCCGTCAAGCCTCATTTTAATAAATATGAAGATCGGCGCGTCTTCTTTCCGGAGGAGACCGCGGAGGGGGAGCGCGGACCACCGGGCGGGGTGCTCAAGGGCGGTCCTCGCGGGGGTCGTGCGCCGTCGTTCCTTGCCTCTCTTGAGGGGAGGCAAGAGCGTTGGAATCAGGCACCGATGAGGGCGCGGGCGGCTTTGGCGGGCAACGCCACGGGCGGGCCGCTGGTGTCGCGCACGGCGAGAGTGGAGGGGAGGATAAGATCCTGAAGGGGGGCGTTGGAGTTCTCTTTCGTTGTCTGCAGGAGGATCTTTGCGGCCGTGCGACCGATTTCCTCGGGGACGGCGGCGGCGCTGGTGAGGCGGGGAGTTTCTTCGGTGCAGACCCGCGTCTGGTCGAAAGCGACCACGCTGACGTGTTTGCCGACTTCCAGATCGGCCTCGCGGAGGCGGGTAATGGCGCCGCGGGCGAGCAACGCGTTGACACAGATCCATGCCGTGGGGAAGGGATGGAGGCGGCGCTTGAGGAGGATTTCGGCCATCTCATAACCTTCGTCGCGTTCGGCGTCTTCAAGTTCGAAGAGGCGGGATTCGTCGAAGGCAAGATCGTGCTCGCCGAGGGCCGCGCGAATGCTCGCGATACGTTCTTCATTCCGGTTGCGCGCGTGCATCCCGGCAAAGAAGGCAAAGTGGCGGTGGCCCAGTTCGACCAGATGGGAGACAAGTTGGCTGCCGGACTCATATTCGTTGGAGTTCACGGAGTGGCAGATTCCGGGAGCCCGCGCGCTCACATAGACGAGCGGCTTGCCGAGCCGCCGCAAGGCCCCGAGGAAAGCCGGAGCGACCTCGCCCATGACAACGATGCCATGCACATCCTCGACCTTTTCCGCGACCCGCTCCAAACGACTCCCCACAAAATCCGCTTCGGAGCCAAGGAAAAGGGTGTGGATCCCGTCCTCTGCGAGAAGGTCGTGCATTCCTTGATGAATGTGGCTGAAGTAGTTGCTCTTCGTCGCAAGGCGCAGAGGCGCGCGCAGAAAATACCCCATGCTCTTGGGCCGCTCCCCCTGCCCCGGTTGGGCCTCCAGCTTCATTCCTTTCGGCGAGTAACCGTTTCTCAGGGCGTAGTCCCAGATGCGCGTGTAGTTTTCCGGCGAAATCCCCTCCCGTCGACCGTTTAGAACAATCGAGACGAGTGATTGCGATACCCCCAGCGCTTCGGCGATCGCCTGTTGTGAAATCTTCTTTTTGCCAGCCATGGTTGCGTTTAATAAAACGTCTTGAGGCTCAGCTTCATTTTTATCAAGCATTTTCCGCTGCCTTTATTCAGTTCGTCTTTGGAGAGATACCCCCACGGGACAACAATGACCTGACAAATCCGTTCTTTGCCGAAGTTACGGAGTTTCTTGCCCGAAGACAGGCCCTTCTGGAAGAGGAGAGAAAGAATGCCCCGACGCGGCTCCGCTTTGCGGCCAGCCTCAGGGGAATGGATGGCTGATGGCACGGGGCGCCCTCAGGGTTCCGCGCGGCTCAAGCGGTAGGAGCCGCCGGGCACGGTGGCGAAGGTGCGGTGTCCGCGCGCGTCGGGGGTTGTGTCCACGACGGCACCGTCGGCGGCGCGCACCCGCAAGCTCGCGTTATCCGGCCAAGCGACTCGACAGATCCCCCCGGCGCGGGAGGTGATCGTCACATCGTCCACCGCCCCGTCTGTCCATGCCGCGTCCACGACAAAGTTACCCCGCGCCACGAGGCCGGTGAAGGAGCCGGTCGTCCATGCCTCCGGTAGCGCGGGCAGGATGTGGATATACCCCTCGTGGCTTTGCAGGACCATCTCCACCACCCCGGCCATGACGCCGAGGTTGCCGTCGATCTGAAAGGGCGGGTGGACGGACCACAAGTTGGGCGACGTCAGGTGGCGGATGAACTCGCGGTAGAGTTCATGGGCTTTCTCTCCTTCACCCAGACGCGCCCGCGCGAGCATGCGGTGCGCCATGGCCCAACCGGTCGTGACCCGCGTGCGGTCGCGGTTGCGGTGAAAGCCGCGCAGGTCGAGGGTGCGGCTGGCGGCCTCCATCCAGTCGGGGCTTTGGGAGTTGATCAAGGTCCCCGGGTACAAGGCGCAGAGGTGCGAGATGTGCCGGTGGAAGGGATCTCCGATGTCGCTGTAGGTTGCCTCCTCCCGATACTCTTTGATCTGCCCGGAGGCCCCGATCAGGATGGGGTCGAGCCGCGCCATCTGTTCGCGCAGGGTGTCGAGGAACGGGTCCTCGATCCCCAGTTCGGCGGCGAGGATGAGCGTGTCGTTAAAATTCTCCCAGACAAAGGCTTGGTCGAAGGTGGCCCCCACGGTGTGGTAGTGTACGCCCTCGTTCCGCTGCTCCGGCGAGGCGGAGGGTTCGATGAGCAAGAGATCGCCGTGGGGCCTCAGGGCCTTGGAGTAAAAGACGCTCAGGGACCGCATGGCCGGGTAGGCGATGTCGCGGAGGAAGTCGCGATCCTGCGTGTAGTGAAAATACTCCATGAGCAGCTTCGAGGTGAAGCCACCCGTCCCCGGACCGGAGTGGGTTCCGGGCGGCGGGACATGGTAGGCGTTGGCGCCGGTGCCGATGACCCAGCCGTGGTCCTCGCCCTCCACATAGCCGTCGGGGTTGTTCTGCCGCACATACTCGCGGGCGTTCTCGCGCGCCTGCGGGAGGAACGCTTGGAAATAGGGCAGGTAGGCCTCAAAGGTCTCGGCAAGGTTGGCGCTCAGTGCCCCCCAATAATTCATCTGCACGTTAATGTTGTGCCAGTAACCGCCCGACCACGGCGTGATCAAATACTGGCTCCACGCGCCCTGCAGGTTGGAGGGCAGGCTGGTCTCGCGGGAACTGGCGATAAGGAGGTAGCGCCCGTAGTGGAACATGAGTTCCTCCATGCGGGTGTTGCCCTCGCCGGTCTGATATTTTTCCAACAAGACCGATGTCGGGTCGTCGGATGGGGCCGAACCCAAGTCGAGGCTCACGCGGCCGAAGAGATTCCGGTAGTCGGCGAGGTGCCGCTCCCTGAGCGCCTCGAAACCAAGCGCCTCGGCGGCGGCCAAGCGCGCGGCCATGGCTTCAGCGGGGAATTTCGCGGCATCGTTCTTCTCCGCCGGGCTGAGGAGAAACAATTCTTCGCGCAATTCGTAGTTGGTGCCGGCGGCAAAGAGCAGGACCACCGAGTCGGCTTCCCGCACTTCGATCACGCCCCGGTCGGCGTCGGCCACCAAACGACCACCGATGTTGAGCACGCGCACACGGCCGTCATAGTTTGTGCTGAAAAAGGGAATGGTGCCCGCGAGGGTGAGGGTATTGCCGGTCGCCGTGACCGCGCCCGTGCGGTTGTCCGCCTCGGTCAGGGTGCGGCCGCCGGCGGTCATATTCTCATCCTCGAGCCCGAGATAAGGAATCTCCGCACGCACGACAAGCGAGAGGGCCCCGCGCTGGTCGGCGGTGAGACGGACGACGAACACGTTGTCGGGATAAGAGACAAAATACTCCCGCCGGTAGACCACGCCCCCGGACACATAGTCCACGGAGACGATGGCATCGTCCATGTTCAGCGCACGGCGATAGCCGCTCACCTCGTCGTGATGAAAATCGAGGTAAAGCTCGGCAAAACTGGTCAACCCGCCGCGGTTCCACGGCCCCGCATTGGCGAGGGACTTTTCCGTGACCTGCAGGCGCTCTGTGTCCGTGCGCCCGAAGACATTTACGCCGAGGTGACCGTTCCCGATCGGATAAGACCACTTTTCCCAATCTTCGTCAAAGGGCCGGCCATGGGCCATAACGGTGTCCCAGTCGTGACCGCGGTTCGGGGCCGGAGCGAGTTCCCGGATTTCAATGGGGGATGCGTTTGTATTCATGTGCGTCAGAGCAATCACGAGCGGGAGAAGGAGGCCTGTCCTGCAGAAACCAGACCTCCCAAAGGTGCTTTGAGGTTTGAAGTGAAGTGTCAAGTCAATCGGTCCGGGTGAAGGTCGGGCGGAAGCCGCGCGGCTTATTAAGGATCTCAGAATAATGGGGACACAAACAAAAGTGGAAGCGGCGTCCCGCCGCTCTTTACGATCCGGGCAAAGCGGCGGGACGCCGCTTCCACATTATTTTCGTCGTTTGTCTTTATTGTTTTAATTTTGGAAACACTATTTAAGGGCG
>SKLD01000370.1 GCA_007123395.1 Opitutales bacterium | reverse complement strand
GTTCTTACGGCGGAGGGCACCGAAGACAGGGAGCGGCATGGGGAAACCTTTAGGTCACCAGTGGTTAACGAAAATAGTGAAATTAGGGGATAGGTTGAGAGAGCCGGAGCGCTATCCCCAAATTGTATGAAGGGGTGCTCCCTCAAAGGCTAGCAGGACGCGGAAAGACCGGTCGGGAGAGGCCCTTTCAGCCGGGCATGTCGACGGCCACGGTTTTGTTTTCGCGGAGCGCCCGATTGGCACAGAAGCCAATGAGGTGTCCGGCGACGGAATCCTCGATGTTGGTGGTCGAAAGAGAGGCCGGTTTTCCGCCGATGTAGTCAAGGAAATCGCTGACGAGTCTGCCGTCTCCGCCCGCGTGGCCGCCGTGAGCGCCGCTCATGTCTCCCCTCACCTTTAGATCAACGACCTCTTCCGCAAACTCATGTCCGGGGCGAGGATCAATGCGACGGATCGTGAACTTACTATCTTCCAAGCATCCCAGAATTTCACCGCGGGTTCCGAGGAGATGAATGGAACGGGACGCTTTGGGCGTTCCGCCGACCATGTTCAGTGTGGCTGTGCAGCCGTCCTCGAAATCGATGAGAACGGACTGATGGTCGACGATATCCATGTCGGTCTTCCAGACGCAACGGCCATAGGGACTGGTCTTGAGGGATTCGATTTTCTCCTCAAGCGTCGGTTGTTCGATATGCTCGAGCGGTCTCCAGACGTAAAAGGCCCAGCGGTCCGGATGGTCGATGTAGTGCTTGCGCGCGGAATACAGACAGTCCTTTTCAACTTCGCAGTCCACCAAACAGCGGGTGCCGGCACCAGTCGGCGCGTTCTCCGGACGGAACTGGAAATTACTGCCGAAGCTGGCGACTTTTGCAGGGCGGACGCCGCCTTTCATCCATGCGATCAAATCGAGGTCATGACAGCACTTTGCCATGAGCATGGAAGATTTGCAGTCATCGGTGCGGTTCCACTTTCCGCGCGCGAATGCGACGGCCATGTGATCGTAGGAAACATGTTCCGTCGCCTGAATGTTGAGAATGTCTCCGATCACCCCTTTTGCAACTCGCTTGCGGATCTCCGCATAAAACGGAGCGTGCCGCAAGACGTGGCAGATGACCACCTTTCTTCCGGAGGCGCGGACGGCCGCCACAAGACGCCACATTTCTTCTTCGCTTGTTGCAAATGGCTTTTCTAATAGAACATCATAACCTCGTTCCAGCAGCGGCAGGGTCGTGCAGACATGCTGATGGTCCATCGTCGCGTTGATGATGAAATCAGCCAACTTCGGATGCGCGGCGAGCGATTCCGCCGATTCAAAGCAGCGGGCCGGTGCAAGGCCGAATCGCCGCGCCGCTTGCGCACGGCGCACCGGCGAGGGGTCCGCCACGCCAACAACCTTGATTCGTTCGGGGCAGGCTTGCGCATAGACGAGTCCGCGATTGCCCGCACCAACGATAACACAGGAAAGTTGTTCACTCATTGCCAAAGGAGGACACCCCATTGACTTGGAGACCCCCGCACAGCGCGTTTTGCGGTAGGGCGGAACTCCATTTGTTGTGCGTTTGGAGGGACGACGAGGCGTTCAGGTGCATGTGTGGTTTCATGGGAAGAAAAGCGAAGAACCCATCGATGTCCTGCAGTGTCGAATGGGCAAGCATTTTCATAGATCGGGCGACTACCATCATACGGCCACCCAACAGCCGGACTCACCTCCTCTCGAAGTCCGGGAGCCCGAAGAACGGCGGCGCGGGAAAGAAGCCGCACCCGCGTGGAGGTCACGGGGAGTTACGGCACAAGGAACCAATTGCCGCACGATTCATCAAACAGAGCTAACCAGGCAACATCTCACAGATAAAAAAACCGGCCCCGTTACTGGAGCCGGTGATCTAAAGCAGGGACGGATGAGCCGCTTGATCCTGTAGCCTGTGGTCCCCTATTTCAGGCGGCGGCGGTAAAGCACCCACGCCAGCGCGAACACCCCGAAGAGAGCCGCGTAAACGCGCGGCTCGGGGATGATGGTGAGTTCGGCGCCCGCAACATCAAACTCGTACCGCCGGATGTCCGGGAGAACATTGGCATCCAGATTCATGCGGAACCAGATCGTGCTCTGGGTCGGATCACCACTCGCGTCGTAGAAGCCTTGAAGCTGAAGGCCGGTCAGATCGGCTGTGACCATTCCAAGCGCAGTGCCTGAAGTAGCGAACGACTCGGCGAGCAGGGTGACATCACCACGTTCGTCGATCCCGGGACCGCTCCAATGCGCCGCTTCGGGATCCAGAGCGGAGGGATTCACACCGGGATTGAACATATACAAGTCAGCGGTCCGTCCTCCGTGCTGAAAAATGCGCGTCAATTCGACGGCAAACGTGCCGCTCTCAATCACCGCCGAACTACCGAAAGACGGGAGGTTGAATCCAAGTATCGGGGCGGTGAGGTTGCGGGTATCCGCCGCACCACCCGAGCCAACATTGTTCTGCACGGCATCTGCGTTGAACACCACTGACCCGTCGGAGTGGAACTCCCGGGTGAAGTGGGTGAAATCGACGGAAATGATCGCCGAGGCCGGAAGCAGCGCGGGAAGAAGAAGGCCAAGGAGGCCGAATCGAACGGTTTTTGTCATTTGTTTTTTCATTTCTTGTTTGTCTTGAGGTTATACTTCAACGGACGGTTTAGAAGGAACGCCGCCCAGCGACCGCTGGACACGTCACGGGCTAAAGGCGCCGGAAACATTGATACAAACCTGTTCATTCCACCCGCGAACCAAAAGAAGATCATGCTCCTATTTGTAGGAACCCGGTGTTCTCTTTCGGGGGTGCCCGTTTCTCTCACTCCTACCGGGAATAATACAGCCCTCCGGCCTCCGACGGCCGGAACGTCTTTCCGCGGAACGTAAGCGAGCGGCCGGAACCGATATAGACGGAGCGGAGGGCATCACCGGCGTCAAGGGTAACGATGGCAAAGTGACCCTCGAAGTGAAGGTCTGTTTCCTCGCAGCGGAAAGTCCCCTCTCCG
>SKLD01000541.1 GCA_007123395.1 Opitutales bacterium | reverse complement strand
GATCATGTTCGGCATGGGCATGGCAAACATCGCCAACGGCCTTTTCGGTGGTATGGACGCTTCGGGTTCCATCACGCGTTCAGCGCTCAATTGGCGCAGCGGCGCGCGCACGGCTATGTCTGTCATTGTAAGCGGCGGACTCGTGCTTCTTCTTCTCTTCACTGTTGGTTTTCTTATCGGCTACATCCCGCAGGCCGCACTCGCCGCCGTCGTCCTCGTCGTCGCTCTCTCGCTCTTCAACCGCCACCAGATATCCGTCGCCTTGCGCACGACACCCGCCGACGCCGTCGTCTTTGTCATCACTCTTTGCGCGGGTCTGCTCTTCACCCTTGACATGGCGATCTATGCCGGGGTGCTTACATCCGTCGTTCTCTTCCTGCGCAAAGCCGGCGTGCCGGATCTCGTTGAATACAGTTTCACCGAGGAGGGACAGCTAGCCGCCCTTGAAAAACAAAGCAAGAACCGGCTCCCCGGCATCTCCATCCTCCACGCCGAGGGCGACCTCTTTTTCGGGTCGACGGAGATCTTTGTCGAGCAGGCGCGTCAGGCCATGCTCGATCCGAGCCTGCGCGTCGTCATCCTGCGCCTAAAGAACGCGCGGCACCTCGACGCCACTTGCTCCCTCGCGATTGAAGAGCTTCTCAACGTCTTGCGCGCCGACGACCGTCACCTCCTCGTCTCCGGCGCGCGCAAGGAAGTCTACCGCGTGTTCCGCAACTCAGGGCTGCTCGCGAAACTCGGGAGGGATAATTTTTTCATGGAAAAGCCGAGTAACCCCACGGTATCCACCCGCAACGCCCTCCGCCGCGCCCAGGAAATCCTCGGCCAAAGCGAGGCCGATATCCGGATTTTTGTCGATCAAAGCAAAAAGAAAGAGGACGGCGAAAAAAAGGGTTCCACGGAAGCAGAAAAGTAAGGTGGCTCAGAAGCAGATTGACTTCCCATCCTAATCCGTCCCCAGTTGAATCTTTCCTTGCCGCGGCGTCGGGCGTTCTGGCCGTCGTTCCGCTTTCCCCTTCAAACTGACAAGCCCCGGTCCCCATGATTCGACGAATTCTATTACCGTTTCTCGGCGTAACCCTCCTTGCCGGTTCGCTGGCCGCGCAGGCACCGGCCCCTGTCCTCCTCACGCCCGACCGCCTTGCCCGCATCCAGGCCGGACTCGCCGATCCCAACTCGCACTACGCGCTGGCCTTTGCGCAGCTCAAGGCACGGGTCGACTCGCAGGATCTTGCCTATTTCGACGCCACGGACACCAACTGGAATTACGCGCGTTCCTATTACGCGCAGGCGGCCGCTTTTGTTTATCGCGTGACGGGGGATCCTGTATACGCCGAGCTTGCCTATAACACGCTTGTCGATATCCACGAGGACATCGACCCGGACGGGCGTCTGCCGGAGAGCGGCGGACACCTGCTCTCGCGCGCCACCGTGGGCCTTGGGTTCGGACTGGCCTACAACTGGGCCTATAACGGGTGGACGGAGGCGCAGCGCGATTATGTGCGCGGTCGCGTGCGTGTCGCGCTGGACGCATGGCCGGGCTTCAGCCATGCGAACCTCGGGGCCACGCGCGGCTCCAACTGGGTGGCGGTCTGCCGCGGCGGCGAGCTGATGATGATTCTCGGCATCGGCGAGCAGATGACGCGTTTCTCGCGTGTCAACTTTCTCCTCGGCGAGCTGGGCCAGCACATCTCCAATGGGCACGACGCCATCGGGGCGACGCAGGAAGGGATCGGTTACACGGGCTACGGGGGGATCTTTTTGCTGCCCGCGATCTTCGCCGCGCACGACGCGGGCTTTGACAGCCTCTGGAACCAAATCCAGACGACACCTCGCCACTGGTTCAAGAAGGCGATGTATTCGGGGTCGTTCGCGGCGGTGCCGGAGGGCGGCGGCGTCTTGGAGCAACGCAAGGTCTTCCAACCCTCGGGTGTGGGCGGACCCAACACCAATGACGAAGGTTGGGCGAGCCTCCTCCTGCGCAGCGTGCCCGCCGAAGACATGCCGCACTTCCTCTGGTGGTATGACCGTCACATGGGGCGCCTCGCCGAGCCCACCGATCGGCCGGATCTGCACTTCGAGACACGTCGCCAAGGCACGATGTGGGCGCTGCTCTTCTATCCGGACGATGTCACGGCGCAGGATCCGACGGGCGAGCGCCCGCTCCTCATCACTTCCGACCAAGGCCGCCACTTCATGCGGGCGCGCTGGCAGGACGCGGCTGATATCTCCGTATCGATTCATGCCGATTTACGCCACCACAGCAACGCGTGGGCGCAGTCCGAGGCGGGGCAGACCGGGCTCATCGCCTACGGTGCGACATTTTTCAACGGCCCGCGCACGGACCGGACGCCCGACCGCTACAGCCGCATGCTTATGAACGGGCAGCGGGGCAGCGACAGCGACCGCGGCCGGCGCAAGCACATGGAGGAATTTGACACGGGGGCCTACGTCGTCGTCGACGGGTTTGAGCAATACCGGAACATGGGCGTGGAGGGCTACGAGCGCCACCTACTCGTGGAGTTCGGGGACACCGCCGATAACAACGCTGTGCTCGCGATGTTCGACCGGGTGGAGGCGTTTCATGAAAACACCTACACATGGAACGCGAATCTCGGCAATCCCGTGGCGGATTTCGGGATTGTCAGCTCGCTTGGCGAGGACCAAGGCTTTCCGACCTTCACGCTCGTCGCGCCGAACGGCGGCACGGTGAAGGGCTGGGTGTTGAGTCCCGGGGACGCGGACGTCAGCCTTGTGCCGGGCGAGCGCCTTGCTATCGAAAAGACAACTGCGGCGGAGGATTTCTTTATCGTCATGAGCGTGGAACCGGAGACAACGCCCGCGCTCGAAGTGCTCGACCACGGGCTCGCCGGAACCATCGTGCGGCTCGGAGATAAGACGGTGGCGCTCGACCGTGCCGCCGGCGCGCTCCTGCGCGGGGCGGATGCGGAAGCGCTCGAACTCGATCACTCCATGCCGCTGCCCGTGCGGGGCCTCACGGCGCGTGTGACCTC
>SKLD01000088.1 GCA_007123395.1 Opitutales bacterium | reverse complement strand
CACTCCGTGCGCCCGTCGCCTCCGAACTCCGTCTCCTCACGGTCGGCATGCGGTTCGGGCAGGACCTTGAGCGGGTGGGGGACGAAGCCTGCACCGTCGCCAAGCGCGTTCGCTCGATCCTCAACACCGGGCGCCCCTGCGACTTCTCGCCGATCATCGCGATGGGGCAGAAGGTGGTGGACATGCTGCGTGAAGCCGTCGACTGCTTTCTCGAGGAGTCGCCGGACCCTGCGAGGGATATTCCTGTGCGCGACGGAGAGATCGACCGTATTCACCGCGGGCACTACGAGCGGTTTTCGCAGGCCTGCGCGGAGCACCCCGGCGAAGCTTCTCATTACCTCGACCTCGTCTTCATCTCCAAGTCGCTCGAACGCATCGGCGATCATGCGGCCAACCTCGCCGAGGAAGTCGTTTATCTCTACCGGGGCGAGGAATTGCGCCATTCCCCGGAACTCAAGGAGCGGAAACGCCACCTGAAGCAGGGAGACGGCCCCGCGTGAAGGCTTCCCGGCGCGGCGAGAAAATGCCGTTGCGGGCCGGGCCGGTTCCTCCATAGTGCAGGGGAAGAATGAAACCCACTTTGCTCATCCTCGCCGCCGGTCTCGGCAGTCGTTACGGCGGTCTCAAGCAAATCGAGGCCATGGGCCCGTCTGGCGAGGCACTGCTCGAATACTCTATCCACGACGCCGTTGCGGCGGGGTTCGGCAAAGTGGTATTCGTTGTCCGGCGTGATTTTTTCGCCGAATTCCGCGAGCGCATTTTGCGCCGCTTTCATGGGCGCGTGCCCGTCGACTATGTTTTTCAGGACCTCACCGCGTTGCCGACTGGCTTCCAGCCCGTCGCGGAGCGCGAGCGACCGTGGGGGACGGCCCACGCCGTTCTCGTCGCCCGGCCCGTCATTTCCGAGCCCTTCGCCGTCATCAATGCCGACGATTACTACGGCGCGGATGCATTTGCGCAATTGTATGCGTTTCTCTCGCGTCCGGCCCACAGTTGGCCGCCCGTCTTCTGTCTCGTCGCTTACGAACTCGCCAAGACGCTCTCCGAGCACGGCGCGGTCTCGCGCGGGATCTGCGAGGCCGACCGCAATGGTTTTCTCCAGTCCGTCACAGAGCGCCCGCAGGTGGAGATCGCGGAGACGGGGCCGTGCTACTACGACGCCGCGCGCCGCGCCTACCCCATGCCTCCCGACGCGCCGACATCCATGAACTGCTTCGGTTTCCGCCCCGATATTTTCGATTTCCTCGAAAGCCAGTTCCGTGACTTCCTCGATGCCCACGGCACCGAGCCCCGGGCCGAATTTTATCTACCGGCCGCCGTCGCCACCATGATCCACCGCAACCAGGCGAAAGTCCGCGTCCTGCGCACATCCGAGGCGTGGATGGGGGTGACGCATCCCGCCGACCGCGATCATGTCGTGGCACGCCTGCACGCGCTCGTCAAGCAGGGCCGCTACCCGCAGGCTCTCTGGAACGACTGAGGGCGGTGGCTTTGGGGAGTTATCCGTGAGTTGCCGCCTGCGTAGGCGGCGGAGAACCGGTTGGGCGCGAAGGTTTCAGAGTCGGCGATGAGAGTGCGTCCGGCGTTGTGCGGCGGCGGCGTGCTTTGCGGGCTCGCGATCCCGGGCGTGTGCGCCCTCCCGGGCGATCCTGAGCTGAAGACATGGATTTTCCTTGACGAATATTCGATTAACCGCATATTCGTCCGTCAATGAAAACGATCCAAGTCTACCGGTGCCTGTGCGACGAGACCCGTCTGCGGATTCTGAATCTGCTCTTGGAGGGGCCGCTTTGCGTGTGTCATCTGGCGGCGGTGCTGGGTTTGGAGCAGCCGAAGATTTCGCGGCACCTGAAAGCCCTGAAGGGCGCGGGCGCGGTGGAGACGGAACGCTGTTACAACTGGACGATCTACCGTCTGGCGGCGCGACCCAACGCGGTTCTGGAGACAAACCTGAAGTGCCTGCAGGACATGCGCGGCGAAGAAGCGGTGTTTGCGCACGATCTCCGGCAGCGGGCGCGTATGTTCAAGGAACTGATGGCGGAGTCCTGCTGCGAGCTGCCCGCCCGTCTTCGTGAACTCTGCCGGGAAAGTTCCCAAACAGTCTGACACCTGAAACGAATCATGAAAACCATCCATCTCTACGATCCTGCCATGTGCTGCTCGACGGGCGTCTGCGGACCCGACTTCGACCCCGTCCTGCCCCGTGTGGCGGGTATGCTCCAGCAACTCGCGGGTCACGCTGTGCATGTCGAGCGCTACAATCTCGCCCAGCAGCCGGTGGCCTTCGCGCGGAACCCGAAGGTGCGTGCCGTCCTCGAAAGCGAGGGTACCGACGCTCTGCCGATGATCTTCATCGACGGCGAACTGGCGATGCAGGGCCGGTATCCCGACGAAGCCGAGCGCGCCGCTTGGGTGAAGCGCGCCCGCAAGGCGAATGCCGCAGGGGTGGCGGAGTGATGGAGATCCGAAACCGCGCCCGTTCGCGGGACAACGCGCTGTCGCCCCCGGGCCATGCGCGCCGCCGCTCGCGCCGCCCGCGGAGTGGTGCGGCCGGTGCCCGTAGGCTGAAGCTTCGGCGAGGCACTGCGGGGGATGGGAGTGCCGGAACATCGGCGGAGTGGTTTTCCCAAAAATGACAGGACTCTGAATGGATACAAAAACGCAAACGATCTTGAATTCGCAGCCAATCGCGAAGCTCCTCGACGGCGCCCCGCGCCACCTCTTCTTCACGGGGAAGGGCGGGGTGGGCAAGACCTCGATTGCTTCGGCGACGGCGCTTGTGCTCGCGGAGTCCGGCAAACGGACGCTTCTTGTGAGCACGGATCCGGCGTCCAACCTCGACGAGGTGCTCGGTCTGGAGTTGTCGCGGGAACCGCGGGCCGTGTCCGGAGCCGACTGTTTTTTCGCCCTGAACATCGATCCCGAAGCGGCGGCGGCAGCCTACCGGGAGACGGTTGTCGGCCCGATGCGCGGCATTCTTCCCGAGGCGGCGCTCCGCGCGATGGAGGAGCAACTCTCGGGCGCGT
>SKLD01000286.1 GCA_007123395.1 Opitutales bacterium | reverse complement strand
GATCCCCGAGGGCCTGCCGGCGATCATCACCATCACGCTGGCCATCGGGGTGCAGCGCATGGCCCGCCGGCACGCGATCATTCGCCGCCTGCCCGCCGTCGATACGCTCGGCTCGGTCACCGTCATCTGCTCGGACAAAACCGGCACGCTCACGCGCAATGACCCCCTCTTCAAGGGGGCCGTCGACGCCGCCGGCGAGCCCTCCGCGCGGGCCGCACGACTCGCATGGCTCGCCGCCCGCCACGAGCCGAGCAGCGCTGGTCCACTCGACGAGGCCATCCTCCGCTCCGCCGAGGGTGTGGAGGCGAACGGACCGCCCCGACGGCGGTTGGGCGGCGTGCTGTTCGACCATGAGCGGCGGCGCGTGAGCGCGGTCGTGGTCGCCGGAGACCCTTCGGCGGAGCCTCGGCTCATCTGCAAAGGCGCGCCCGAGAGCGTCCTCGCCGTGTGCGATTCCCTCCGCCTCGCCGACGGCACAGCCGCTGCCCTCCACGACGGTGCACGCGCCCAAGCCGACACCCGCCTGCGCTTCCTCTTGCGCGACGGCGGGCGGGTCCTCGCCGTGGCTTCGCGCAAAATATCCGCGGAACGCGCCTCCCGCGCGTCGCCTGCCGATGAAATCCGCCTCTGTTTCGAAGGATTTCTCATTTTCGGCGATACCCTGCGCCCGGATGCCGCTGCCGCCCTTGCCGAATTTGCCGAGGCCGGTGTGACCGTCAAGATCCTCACCGGCGACCATCCTGAGACCGCCCTCTCCGCCGCGCGCGCGGCGGGATTGGCGGACACCGGTCCCGTCCTCACCGGCGAAGACATTCGCGGCATGAGCGACGACGCCCTCCGGCAAGCCGCCGACACGTCCTCCGTCTTCGCCCGCCTGCATCCCATGGACAAAGCGCGGCTCGTGCGGGTTCTCCGCCACAACGGCCGCCGCGTCGGCTTCCTCGGCGAGGGTGCCAACGACGCCAACGCCATGCGCGCCGCCGACGTCGGTATCGCCGCCGCCGGGGCCGCGCCGCTCGCGCGGGAGTGCGCCGATGTCATTATCGCGGAGGGCGGGCTCGGGGTTCTGCTCGAGGGCGTGCGCGCGGGCCGCGTCGCCTTCGGCAATGTGCTCAAATACATCAAGATTACCGCCAGCTCGAATTTCGGAAACGCCTTCAGCGTGGTCATCGCAAGCGTCCTGCTGCCGTTTCTGCCCATGCGCGCGGTGCAATTGGTAACGCAAAATCTTCTCTATGACCTCGCCCAGCTCTTTCTCCCGTGGGACCGGGTCGACAACGCCTTCACCCGCGCGCCGCGTCCGTGGTCGGCGGACTCCATCGGACGTTTCATGGTGGTCTTCGGGCCGCTCAGCTCCGTCTTCGACGTCCTTACCTTCGCCGTTCTCTGGTACGGTCTCGGCGCCAACTCGGTAGCCACGCAGGGAATCTTCCAGACGGGCTGGTTCATCGTCGGCCTGACCACCCAACTGGCCATCCTCCACATTCTCCGTACCGGTCGGCTTCCCTTCCTGCAAAGCCGCGCGACCGTCCCCGTGACCGTCGCCACCCTCGTCGCCGCCGCCTGCGGGCTAGCCCTGCCCTTCTCGCCCCTCGCTCCGTGGTTCGGCTTCGAACCGCTGCCCGCCGTCTATCTCCTCTGGGTCGCCGCCGTCATCGTCCTCTACGCCCTCGCCGCGGAAATCATGAAGCGCCTCTACCTGCGCTGGACCGGGCAGTGGTTGTAGCTTGGATTCCGCACTTTTGAGAAGACAGGAAAACCTTCAAAACACCCGCGGAGCCCGGATTACCGCAAACGCATGCCGAGGCGGAAAAAGGCCGGATCGCCGTAGGACGCCTTGGGAATGGAAAGGGAAAAAGACCCGTCTCCGTGGTGGGTGCCGACAGAGGCGTCGGGGGCAAACTCAAGGAGGTTTTCAGAGGAGAACAGAACAAACTCCACCGCGTCGGCATACGTTGCCGGCCACTGCCAATACAGCCCCAAACCATCCGCATGGTGAACAGCGGTGATCACGGGCGGCTCAAGGCTGAGCGCGGGACCCTCCGGCAAACAGAGGGCATCGCGGGGATCCGTGCCTTCAAGATACTGCTGCAACACGGAATACTCGCTGCCGTCGGCGGCGGTGAAGGGATCTTGCCCGGTGGTGCCGAAATGGAGACGCTCCCAATCATCCCCAAGGAGGTTGCCATCGGCGTCCGCCGGTGTGGCGAAGGGAACGGCCACCATGTCAATTCGGCGAACCTCCATGGCGCGGTCGGAACAGGCGGGGACCGCTACGTCGGCGTAGCCTTCCACACGGATTCTGCTGCCCGGCAGAAGCGCAAGAGCGGTGGGAAAGACAAATGCTTCGCCCGACTCGTTGAAAAGCGCCCAGTCCTCCATCGCCAACGACGTCAGCACGGTGTATCCATCCACCGCTGTCCTAGCAGGGATCACCGCATGAAAGCTCTCCAACGGTCGTTCGACCGGTCGCTGCATCAGCTGATCCACGAGGTCGCGGGCAAGGCCGGTCTCCGACGGCGTCAGGCGGATATGCTCCGCATAGGAGGACGGGAGCACGCCTTCCCCGACAAATCCGCGAAGGGCATCAAAGGGCAGCACGAACTGCCCCGGAAACTCATCCGCCATGCAGCTGCTGATCCGGTAGACCTCCATGGTGAGGGCGCGCAAGGCGTTGCTTCCGGCGTCGTCCTTGTGAACGGCTCCATGCAAATCGGAGAACAGAGACCGAAGATTAAGCGGAGGATGATTCTCATCATCCCTTCCATGCAAAAGCGCCATGGTGGAGGGAGCGACGGGTGTGCGTCCGGCAGCGTCTCCCCGGAACGGCGTCAGGGTGACGATGCCCGACGGTATGAGTCCCCTCGCCTCCAGAAGCATGCCGGCCCTTCGCTCAAACAAGGCCACGAGGAGCGTCTCCACCGGGTCGCAGAAAACGTCGACGGAAGGAGGAGAAACGGCATGGGCCGCTTGCAATGCTTCGCGCCACCGCAGCGCTTCCGCCATGAGGTCACCGCCCTCGTATTG
>SKLD01000342.1 GCA_007123395.1 Opitutales bacterium | reverse complement strand
TTGGAAAGCCGGTTGGCGAGCCTCTGCATCCTTCTGTTCGAAATTGCGGCGGTTACGCAAACTCCTAAAATTACTCAAAGAACAATAATTTCCGAGACTCATTCCCATGAGGGAATCTATCGGAAAAGCAATCAATCTCGCCATTTACCATCTGTATATCTCAGAGATAAAGCTAAATTAGACGATGGATTCATAAGTAATGATATAGGGAATGCTAATGGGTGTCCAAATCAATGCAGCTTTATATCATTTTAATACTGCAATTCGCTTTGGAGAAGTGATTTACGGGATTCATTGCTTCCGGATGCCTGTGTCGTTCCACGCCGGTCTAATCTTCTCGAAGAAAATCAATTTGACAGATTTGCGGGAAGGGGTTCTGGCCGTGGAGCCGGGGCCGGGGTTCAGGAGGAGGTGGCGACGCCCATGGAGCGGAGGATGGTGCCGATAAGGGGGAGGACTTGTTTTTTACGGCTGACGACGCCGTTGAGTTCGAAGAGGTCGCCGGAATCGCGGCGGGGGTAGGGGATGCTGTTGATGAAGTCGTTGTCGCCCTTGATGAGGAGGAGGGAGTTCTGGGTATTGATGTCGGTGATGAGGAGGGCGGCGAAGAAGAGGTTGTCGTTGCGGCGGATGTCCTCGAGGGCTTGGTCGAGTTTCTCGCGGTGGTCGCGGAAGTTGTCGAAGCCGAGTTCCTCGATTTGGGAGACGGAGAAGCGCAGGTCGCCTTCGTCGTAGGTTTTCATGTCGGCGCGGATAACGTCGCGCGGTTCTTTGCTGAGGACGACGGAGCCGGAGGCGAAGATGGTTTCGGCGAGTTCGCCGGGGGGGCATCCGGCGACTTCGGCGAGCCATATGAGCATGGCTTCGTCGGTCTCGGTGGTGGTGGGGCCGCGGAGATTGAGGGTGTCGGAGATGATGCCGCCCATGAGGACGCCGGCGACGGCGGGGTCGGGGGTGAGGTTTTCGCGGCGGAAGCGTTCGGCGACGATGGTGGAGGTGGAGCCGACGGGGCTGTTGATGAAGAGGATGGGCTGCTGGGTAGGCGGGTTGCCGAGGCGGTGGTGGTCGATGATTTCGAGAATGTTGACTTTCGCGGCACCGGGCACGGCCTGGCTCAGCTCGTTGTGGTCGACGAGGATGAGGCTGACGGGCGAGGGTTTGAAGAGGTCGGTCTTGGTGAAGATGCCGAGGAGTTTTTCCTCGTCGTCGACGACCATGTAGGCGGGGGCGTCTTTGCGCGCGGCAATGCGGCGGCGCACGACGGAGAGCTTGTCGTCGGGGGCAAAGGCGAGGACGTCGCGGCGGACGAGGCGCTCGACGCGAGCAGCGCTGCGTACGATCCACGAGGTGGTGGCGGAGTCGTTGGGGCTGACGATGATGCTCACGCCCCGCTCTTTCGCCATGGCGACGACATCGTCTTCGATGGGGAGGTCGCCGGTGATGACGATGAGGCGCACGCCGGCCTGGATCGACTTTTGCTGGATGTCGTAACGGTCGCCGACGACGATGACGCTCGACTTGGCCAAGACGACGTCGTCGGCGTAGAATTTGCCGAAGGAGCGGATGTCCATGGCACCGATGCGCACGTAGAGTTCTTCCACGCGCTCCGGCTCGACGACATGCACGACCTTTGCTTTGAGGGCGCGCACAATATTTTCAATGCTGGTGGAAACGCGGCGCATTTCACGCTCGTGGCGGGGCTTTGGGATGAAGTAATCGCCGAGGTCGAAGACGGAGACCGCGCCGAGGAGACGGTTGTCTTGGTCGACGACGGGCAGAACCCGGATGTCGTGGCGGTCGATGAGTTCGAGGGCCTCGGTGCAGATGGCCTCGCGCGTGACCTTGATGACGTCGGAAACCATAACGTCGCGCACGCGCGGGGTGACGTCGCCGAGGAAGCGGGGCAGGGGCTGCTTGAAGCGCTTGAGGATGGCGTCGATACGGTCGTTGGAGTTGCCGCAGCGCGCGGCGCGGCAGCGGTTGTCGCCGCAGGCGTTTTTGAAGGCGGCGTAACCGATGGCCGAGCAGATAGCGTCGGCGTCGGGATTGCGGTGACCGATGACGTAGACAGGTGTGTTGTTGGGCATGGTGGATGGCCTTGACGGAAGCTGCGGCGCGCGGGTGCGGAGAATCTGTCCACCCCGGCGCTTGCCAATCCTCACGATGCGATAAGGCTCCTCTGTGTCCAATGCAAAGGCGCGCCCAACCGCATCTGTTCATCGACGGGTGGAACATCGCCCATGACTGGCCCGAAATCCGTGCGTATTGGCGGGAGGGGTCGGGAGCTGTCGCGGCGGCGCTCGAAGCACGTCTGCGTGTGCTCCATGACAGGGCGGGCCGCGAGGTGACGCTGGTTTTCGACGGGCGCGGCCCTGCGGCGGGGGCGGTGCCCGCTCCACAGCGGGAGGGGATGCCTGTCATCTTCACGGATGCCGGAATCTCCGCCGACGCGTTTATCGAGCGCCGGGTGGGGGAGGCGGCGGAGCCGGCGGCGTTTGCCGTGGCGACGGGCGACCGCGCGCTGGCCAACGCCGTTTTTGCGATGGGTGCGGAGGTCCTCTCGCCGAGCATGCTGCGCGAGGAGGTGGATCGCTGCGAGGCGGCGCAACCGCGCGGTCTGCCGCGAAGCCGGGAGCCGCTGGCGGGGAATCCATTCGAAGGATTGGACGGTTTCTTTCCGGAAAAAGGGAGAGATTTCTAAAAAACCCCTGCCAAGGCGGTTGGGGACGGAATGTCGGGCGTGTGTTTAAGTGCTCTGGAGTGATTGTCACGCAACCTTCACACAATCGTCACAGAAACGCCAAGAGCCGATCCTATAAATCGCCGCCGTTCCTGCACGGCTTTGGAATCGCCGGGCGGGAACGGACGGCCCGGGGGCCGTCTCCAACCAAACCAAAAACACACTGAAAACCAAAACATGAGAACGAACCTTCGTGCTCTCTGCAAATTCGCGGTCCTCGCCGGATCGCTTCTCGGCGCCGGGGCCTATGCCCAGAACGACGCCCTTCTCGACATCCTCGTGGCGAA
>SKLD01000333.1 GCA_007123395.1 Opitutales bacterium | reverse complement strand
TGGCGGCGGACCCAAAGGACTACCGCTGGTGCGGCTACGCGGCGGCGTTGGGCGGCGACGAGGGGTTGCGGCGCGCCTACGGCGGGTATTTCCCGCATGCGAAGGAGACGGAGGAGGCGCTGGGGGACTACCGGATCTACCTCTTGGGCAAGGGGCGTCTGTCGAAGCGCGACGGCACGGGGGCGCGGGTGCCGGACCCTGTGGCGGCGGAGGCGCGCGAGCGCGGAGGCCGTCTGCCCGCGCACGAGTTGCTGTTGCACAAGACGCGGCAGTTCAGCGAAGGGCTTGTGCTGGGGACGAGAGCCTTTGTGGAGGCGGTGCTGAGCGGGGAGGAGGGTCTGCGCTTCCGGCGCAAGCGCGCGCCCAAGCCGGTGCCTTCTCCCGAAGGAGAGGAGGCCCTTGCCTGCGCGCGGCAGTGGCTGCATCGGATGTGATGCAGAGCCCTTAGTACTCGGTAAAGTCGGCACGAACCGGACGCCCCCCGAGCGGATGGATACATCTGTCGCGGAATCCTGCGTGCCCTACCACCGCTGCCGCGATTAGGATGTGGTGCTCGTCGTGCTCGCCGACACGAGCCCGGGCACGCCGAACTCCTCCCCGCCGGGGAGCTACGCGTCCTATGCCTTCGCCGTCTATCGTCTGGAGCAGGCGCGTAAGATTCCCCGGTGTCACCTTTGAAATGATCGTTGCGTTCCCCACGCTGTGGGGTCCGGCGCTTCGAAGAGTTGGCCTTCCGCGAGGAACCGCGCGCCAGCCAGCCTCACTACAAAAACGTCAGGAAGCTTTTTCCACAACTCCTCGAGGAGTAAGCGCGCGGGGAGCGTTGACAAAGCGCCGCCGCCGCATTTTACTACGATTGCGAAATTAACAATGGCAAAGTCTCTGACGCTCCAGTCAAATCCTGAATGATCGAAGTCCGCGAAAAACCGAAAATGGTCGAGCGGGCCCTCCTCGTCGGTGTGCAGACGCCGACGGACAGCGCGGAACTCACCTCGCAACTACTCGCCGAGCTTGCCGAACTCGTGAACACGCTGGGCATAGCCGTCACCGGCTCGACCGTCGCTCGCGTGCGCACGCCCGCTCCCCGGTTCTTTCTCGGCAGCGGTAAGGCCGCCGACATTATCGCCGAAGCCAAAGCCCTCGGCTGCGACTGCCTTGTCTTCGATGTCGAGCTGAGCCCCGCCCAACAGCGCAACTGGGAGAGCGTGAGCGGTGTTTGCGTCATCGACCGGCAGGAAGTCATCCTCGACATCTTCTCCGAGCGCGCCCGCACCCGCGAAGCCGTCCTCCAAGTGGCACTCGCGCGGGCCGAACACTCGCTCCCGCGCTTGAAAAACGCGTGGACGCACCTCAGCCGCCAGCGCGGCGGCGGCAGCGTGACCCAGCGCGGCGAGGGCGAGGCGCAGATCGAACTCGACTCGCGCATGGTCCGCCAGCGCATCGCCCGCCTCAAACGCGAGTTGACGGACGTCGTTCGCCACCGCGACACCCAACGCAAGCTGCGCGAGCGCGTGCCCGTGCCGACCGCCGCCATCGTCGGCTACACCAACGCGGGCAAATCCACCCTTCTCAACGCCCTCACCGGCGCCGGCGTGCTCGCCGAGGACAAGCTCTTCGCCACCCTCGATCCCACCACGCGCCAGTGCGCCCTCCCCAGCGGACAGAAAATTCTCCTCACCGACACCGTCGGCTTCGTCCGCCGCCTGCCCCACCAACTCGTCGACGCTTTCAAAGCTACCCTTGAGGAAGCTGTCGTGGCCGACATCCTCATCCACGTGCTCGACGCCTCCAACCCCGAAGTCGAGCAACACGCCGAGACCACCCTCGCCGTCCTCAAGGAACTCGGCGCCGTGGACAAGCGCGTCCTTACCGTCTACAACAAAGCCGACTGCCCCGCCGCCGCAGGCCACGAGCACGGAGACAACGGCAGTCCGCGCTACGGTGCCAACGGCAAGCCCGACACATTCCGCGTCAGCGCCGTCACCGGGGGAGGGCTTCCCGCCCTCACCGAGCGCCTCGACGACGTTCTGCGCGAACAACTCGACGTGCGCGAATTCCTCATCCCCCACGAACGCTACGAAATCGTCGCCCGTCTCCACGCCGCCGGCGTCGTACGCCACGAGCGCGCCGAAGACGACGGCATCCACATCGTCGGCAGCATCCCGCCCCGCCTCGAAGGCCTCGTCCAGCGCTTCGCGGTGTAGCTGTCAACATCCGACGGATCTGCCGCGCCCCCCACTCGCGCCGACGGATTCCACTGCGCGACCGACGCCGTGGGTGCAAACAAGCTCACATGATCGGAGTTGGTGCTGCGCCCGCATCGCAGGGACCTCCGCGATGATATCCCCTTTGCTCGCGCGGCGATGCCCTGCATGCGCATTCGTCACCTCCGTCGGCCAAAGGTGCCCGCTGAGGCAGCATGAGTCAACAAATAAATCTATACTATAAAAATCCGACAATAAATTTAACTGAAAGTTGTATATACTAAAAATATATCGCTGTAATGAATAATGACGGAAGACCGCAGCCGCGAAGGGGCGGATCGAACGACGGTTGGGGCGCAGACCGGTGCTGCGGACCGGGATGGATGAAACGCTTTCCCCGGTCGCACAGGGGAGCGACCATTGCGGGCGGCGGGGACGCCGTCGTGCTCAGTGCTTTACGTCGAGCTTGGCGCCTTTGGGCTGGCCGATGTCGAGGAGGAGTTCCTCGAACCACGCGGTGTCGATGTCGAAGGGTTTGCCGCCCTTGATGCGGTCGAACTCGATGGCGCGAAGGATGCCGCCGCGCTCCTCGTCGTGGCCGACGACGCCGCCTTCTCCGCGGAAGGCGCACTCCACGGCGGTGTCGACGCAGCTCTGGATGAGGCGGAGGTCCTGCTCGTTGCTGGCGGCCGCGCGCGAGTAGTAGCCGCTCTTCTGGACGAGGACTTTTTCCGCGCCGATGCGCTCGGCGAACTTTTCGGCGAAGTATTTGCCGGGGTTGACGGCATCGAGCTTCACGTGGCCGAAGGCGTCGCGCGGCACCTCTT
>SKLD01000298.1 GCA_007123395.1 Opitutales bacterium | reverse complement strand
TGTCGCTGTCCACACCGATGAGGAAGTACTCCGTTTGTAGCCAGGAGACCATCGTCACCGGATCCAACACCGAGTCAGCGTCATCCGGAAACTCAGGTTCGGGCTCAGGTTCCGGCTCAGGTTCCGGCTCGGGTTCCGGCTCGGGCTCAGGTTCGGGCTCAGGTTCGGGCTCGACGTGTTCCATCCCCATCGCCACCGAGTTCGCGAGGTTGAGGCGTCCGCCGCTGACGCAGAGGTCGGCGAGGGCATCGCTTTTGTCGACCCCGGCGAGGAGTAGCTCCACCACCGTCTGCCACGAGCGGTTTTCATGCTGCGCGTAGAGGAGGGCGGCAGCGGAAGAAACGAGCGGCGTACTGAACGAAGTGGCGTTGGCGGGTGCGAAGAGATCGACAAGTGTCTTGCTGTAGCAGGAGCTACTGACCTTGGTGTCGCTCAAGGTCGACGCGCCGACCGTGATGATGTTCGGCTCGGTGCAGGCCGCCGGATAGACGGGGTGCAGGTCGAGATTGTTGTTCGAGTTACCCGCCCCTGCGACGAAGATGGCATTACGGTCGGTCGCTGCCTGCCGTGCGATTTGCTCCCAATACGACTTGCCGCCGCCGCCGACGAAACTGCAGTTGATGATCTTCGCCCCGTTGTTCAGACCATAGATGGCGGCGCTCAAGGCGTCGAATAGACTGCCGCCCCCGCTTGACGAGTAAACAACCGGCATGATCGTCACCTGCCCGGCCGGAGAGGCCCCGCCGATGCCGTTGTTGTTGATCGCGCCGGCGATACGGGCGACCGCGCTTCCGTGCGAGGACCTGGTGTTGACGTCATTGTTGTTGTTGCCGAAGTGCCAGCCATAAACGTCATCGATGTAACCGTTACCGTCATCGTCACGTCCTGTGTCCGGAATCTCGTTCTCATTGATCCATGTATGCAGGTCGGGATCGTTGATGTCGTGGCCGTTGTCCACTGCGGCAATGATAATGCGCTTGCCCGAGGCCGTGACCGCGCCCTGCGGCATGAGTGCCCACGCTGGCTCGGGATCGATCTTCTTCAGGTGGTGCTGGTTCGGGTAATTTGGATCGTTTACCGCCGTGGGAAAAACGAGGTCATGCAGCCCCCCTTCCGTCACGTCCGGACGGGTTTGCAGGGAGGCGACTACAGCGTCCACCGCGTCCATCTCCACGGTGTCAAGGCGCAGGCGTTTCAGATAAATCTCCGGCAGACGGCCGGTCGCCCGCGCCTCGCCGCCCAGCGCCGCGAGCACGGCGTCCGCCGCTTCCGTCTGCACAAGCAGTTCATCGGCATGGGCTGCGCCGGTCCACACGGTTTGCCACCCGCCGTCCGCCTCCTTTGTCCAGAGACTGCGGAAGCGCACCGGCCGCGGAAACTCCACTGTTTCGAAAACAGTATCCACCGTGTAATCACCGTGGATGCCTTCCACGACGCGTTGCTCCAGAATGCTCAGCACGGTCGCCTCCCTCATCGGCGAGCGCCGGATTGTCGCGTCCAGAAGCTCGCCGGGAGAGTATGCTTCCATGAGGGAGTTCACCGTGTCACCGGCCGTTGAGGCTGCCGCCGGTACGGGCGTATGCCGGACACTTGCAGTTGGGGCGCCGGCTTCGGCGGCCTCCGGACGGTCGGCGGTCGTCGTTGACGCGGAATCATTACCCCCCGTTCGTGTCCAAACAAGCGCAGCCAGCACGGTCAGTAGCAAAAAAAGGCTGCCGACGGCCCGGCGGCGGGATTTGGATGTAGACTTCATAGGTGCGTTTGGCGTGGGTTTCCGTTGTTTATATGGCCGGAAACGTGGACGCACACGGGAAACCAACAAGCATGCACCCCGTCCCGCCCGAAGTTTTACGTGGCTCTGACAACACATGCCGCGAGAACGGAAGACCGCCCCGGTTCAGCCCCGGTCCCCGTAAAAGCATTTTTACACTGCTGTCTGCGGCGGCGGACGGGGCGCGGTCCGATTTTGCGGCGCGGCGCGGGCGGGGTGCGGACACAACTCCATCGAGTTCAGTCGAATGGAGGTCTCGCCCGCAGTTTCCGTACCTGTCCTCAGCAGTCCGTTGGGCATAGAGTCAGAGACCTTTGAATATCTGACTGCATTGAGGAGCTGGCCGCCTTTGAGTGAATCGATGGCGCGAACCCGTCATTGTTCACGCGCATGTGCGGTGGCTGGACATGGAGCGGTTCGCCCGCAGCGCGTGGACGGAGAATCGGTGGCCGCGCCCGGCGGAATACGACTGAATCCGGATGGGTGCCCGCCGTTGGTTTACCGTGGCTGCCGGGCCGTTGGCCAGAAGCCCGCTTTGGCGAATTGTGCCTATCCGGAGAAATCCGTACTGCGTCGAGGTTCGGCGTCGTTCCGGCTGTTCACCGGAGCACGGACATTCTTGTCCGTGTTACCGTTGGAGTAGTCCGACTGTGTCGGAATGACGTCGAACCGCTGTAAAGGCGGAAGATAATCACCTCCGGGGATCCTCAAGGGCACGGTAACCCGCCCGTGACCGTGCCACCGCCAGATCCACGTTGTCGAGCAGGTCGACCGGGCGGCACGGCGGCGGTCGCTTCAGCATGGCAAGAATCCCCGCGCCTTCTCCGTCCTCCAGCCAGCCGCGCGTTCCCAAGGCACGGCCCTCCGTCAGAAACCGCGCGCGCAGCCGCAGCAACTCGTGCGGCTGCAACTCTCCGCCGTTCTTCACCGCCTCCAGCAGCGCCTCCGGGTCGATACGGGCACCGCTGCCGTCGCCCTTCGCCCCCGCTCCTTTCCCGAACATCAGCAGACGGTAGCGCGCGAGCGCCTCCGCCCGGTCCTTCGCCCCGGGAAAGCAGGCAGCCAGCGCGCGGCAGAGAGACTCCTTCCCCGCCAGCGCCTCCGTGTAGCCGCACCAGCAGTAGTTCTCCGGCAGATCCGCCAAGCCCGCCCGCACCGCGTTCAGGTCGATGTAAGCCGCAATCAGCCCCACCAGCCACGGTGTATCCTGCACAAGCACGCTGCCGAAGCGCTCCGCCCACAGCGTGCCCGCCGTCCCGTGCGCGAGATT
>SKLD01000357.1 GCA_007123395.1 Opitutales bacterium | reverse complement strand
GCAGGTGACGCGATGTGGAAGACGACTTCGCCGTCGGGCGCGGCGAGCAGCGCGTTGAGGTAGCTCACGGGCGCAGACGCGACGGTGAACACCGTCTCGCCCGGCAACGGGGCACGCGGCTCCGCATTCAAATAGGCGATGGACGGGCTCATTACGCGGGTCCGCGGGAAGGAGTTGGGATCGAGCGGATCGGTGCCTTCGTTGATCTCGTCGTAATCGGTGAAGCCGTCGCCGTCCGTATCGATCTTGAAGGGATCGAGCCCAAGGAGAATCTTCTGTCCGTCGGTCAGGCCGTCGCCGGAGGTATCATAATCTCCGTCGCGGATGCCGTCGCCGCTGGTATCGGGATTGCGCGGATCGGTGCCGAGAAGAAACTCGCCGATGTTGATGAGGCCGTCGCCGTCCATGTCGCGCATCCAGTCGGGCACGCCGGTGTTGCCCGTGTCGGTCGAAAACGGGTCGAGCCCGTGCTCGATCTTCCACCAGTCGGGCAGACCGTCGCCCGAGGAATCAACGTGGCCGAGGACGATGAAGGTGGAGACAAAGGTTTCGGCGATGACATTACCCGCAAGATCGGCCAGAGGCGGGCCGATACGCACTTGATAGCGCCCCTGCGGAAGATCGGCCGCAGCGGTGAAGCGGGCACGGTTGGTCGTGATGTCAAAGGACAGGGATCCCGCGACAACAAAGTCGTCCGCCGTGTCGAAAATATTGTCCTCGCCCGCCCCAATCAACTGGAAGGACGCGGCATTGAGCGTGGCCGTGTCGATCGGCTCACTCATAACGGCAGTGACAATGCGCCCCTCGCCGATATAGCGGCCGTTGCCGGGATCAACGGACCGCACCCGCGGCGGTGTCATGTCGGGCACAAGTTCGATAGTGACCGTCTCCGACCTTGTGCTGTTGCCCCCAGTGTCGGTCGCCACGGCGTGGAGAGCAAAGTGCGTGCGGCCCTCTGCAAGCAGCGGGGTGAGAAGCCGGAATCCGAAAGGATAGTTGCCGTCGGTCATGCGGATTTCGTCGTCGACGAAGAACTGCACGTTCCGCACTTGCACATCGTCCCATGCGAGAGCGCTAACGTCCATGAGCTTACCCTCCTCGAATTTACCGTCCACGGCGTTGGTGACAAGGTCGATAACCGGAGGCTCGCCGAAGCGGTCGAAGGCAAGGTAGTTGATTACCTGCAAGCCCTGCGTGCTGTCAGCGACAAAGGCGCGCCCGTTGTAGAGGACAAGGCTTGAGGCCAATCCCGGCGTCTCAAACTCCGTGAGGAAGTCCAGCGCGGTGCCGTCCTCACCGAGCGAATACAAAGAGACATGGTGCGGGCCGTCCGGCGTGCTGTTGGGCGAGACCGTCGCCACCGCGAGCCCGCTGCCGGTGGGGGCGATCTGCTTCCAGCCCTGCTGTGCTGTGGTATGGCGGGCCTCGAGGACGGGCGTCCATGGATCCTCGATGGAGAAGACGTTCAAGCCGTTGAAGAACGTCGAGTAGAGCCGGTCCGTGCCGACAAAGAGCTTGAGCGACCGCTGACCGGCGCCTGCCGCGCCCTGTGCGGTGACATGGCGGATGAACTCGAGGTCGCCCGCCTCGATACGGAACACGCTGATTGTGCCGGCGCGCAGCACATAGAGGGTTTCGCCCTTAACCGCCATGTCCCAAATACGCCCCGATAAACTTCGGTGACGATCAATCTCGGCGCCGGAAATCATGTCGACGGTGACGAGGAGGCCGTTATTTGAGCCGACGATGGCAATGCTACCGTATACGGCGACGGCATACACCGGTTGACCGAAACTACGCGAAAAGGCCACCTCAGAGCCAGCCGGATCCGAAATATCGATGACGGTCAACCCCGCCGCACTGTCGGCCACGGCCACGCGCGTACCGAAAGCCGCGACGGCAAAGGCGTCGCCCGGAGTATCCACCTGCGCAATACGGGTGGGGGCCCGGCTGGAGTCGACATTAAGGACAGACACCCCGCCCGCACGCGCTGCGATCACCGCGATGTTGTTGATCGCGGTGATATGGTGGGCAACGCCTTCGACCGGCGAGGTCCCGATAATACCCGTGGCAGCGACCATACCCTCCGCCAGCGGATTGATGCCCTGCCGCACGGCCGCGCCGTCGGGAACGCCGTCCCCCGAAGTGTCCGGGTTGAGCGGGTCGGTGCCGACGACAAACTCCCGGATGTCGCTGAGACCGTCTCCGTCAGTGTCGACATCGTTGAGGTCGAAGAATCCCATGCGCGGTATGGAGAAGGTCTCTCCCGCGCGCGGGGTGCGAAACCGTGTCGCCCCGAACATGAGCGACTCGGCGTAGAGCGCGTACATTTCGTAATCCGTCTGCGGCGCGAGAATAATACGCGAAATACCCTCAAACCCCATGTCGCCCCGCGCCACGACGAAGCGTTCAAGTTCGAACTCCGGTTCGGCGATGTCCTCTTCCGAAGGCTGGCGGAAAATCACGTAGAAGAATCGTCCTCCCCCGGAAACATCTTCGGGGGCTATGACAGTGCGCACGCGCACGCGGCGCTCGTCGTGGGGATCGGGCTCGCGGTCGGGATCTCCGCCGATTCCCCCTTCCTGGGCAAAAAGCGCCACGCCAACAAAAAGTGGCACGAACAGCCGCACCAAAGCCCAGGAACGCCGGAAAAAGTCGATGTCGAGTGAAAAGCTTTTCATGACCGGGCTCCTCCCCGCTTTTGACGAATAAACAATGCCAGTACGATGAGCGCGAGAAAGACCAGAACGGATACAATCCACGGCCAGAGACTTCCCTCCCGCAGGAGTTCGTCGATGTCCTCGGGCGGAGGTAGGTCGTCGCGCGTCTCCTCTTCCGGCTCCGGAACGGTTATTTCGTCAGGATCGGGCAATTCCATACCGCGTCCGGGGACTGTGGCACGAACCGCTCCGGGATTCGTGGTTATAATCCCTTCTTCGCGCAGGAGCGGTCTTAGGAACGGCTCTTCAAAATACTGCCGTGTCTGTAGAAGCATATCGGCAAATCCGAAGATGTAGAAATTCGTCAATTGGAAACCGCCCCG
>SKLD01000159.1 GCA_007123395.1 Opitutales bacterium | reverse complement strand
CCTGTCCCCGGTCGGCAGTTTCGGCAGCGAGGAGAAGGGGAAGACTAGGGTTCGGTTTACCCACCGTCCGAGCGATTCCAACCGCTCACGGACAGGTTCCGAGGAGCGCAGCGACGACATGTCGAAGACCATGTCCGTGCTCCGTTGGGGGAGCTGTTCATGCCCGTCCGTCCAAAGCCTTACGGCTTCGGCTACTCGCGGGCATCAGAACGCAGTGCGGAGGACAATGGCGCCCGGATGCGCCGGGTGCTCGATAGAATTCGGTCGCACGATGCAGGGCTTGACCGGGCGATTTTGGCCGCCCGCCAGTCGTCCGCCGCCGCTTGCGGTTTCGGAGAGCCGGGGGCATAGGTGGGGCATGTTACGATTCAAGGCAGTTGTCCGCTTACTTGTGTTCGTGCCGGTGTTGGTGCTCGCCGCCTGCATGCGTGTGCCCGACGGCGTGGAGCCGGTGACGGACTTCGAGTTGGTGCGCTACCTCGGCCAGTGGTATGAAATCGCCCGGCTCGACCATCGCTTCGAGCGCGGGCTCACCGACGTGCGGGCGCACTACGAGTTGCGCGAGGACGGCACCATCCGCGTCCTCAACCGCGGCTTCGACGCGGAAAAGGGCGAGTGGCGCGAAGCTGAGGGCCGCGCCGGCCCCGCCGGCGAACCGGGGGAAGGCCGACTCGGCGTGTCCTTTTTCGGCCCCTTCCGCAGCGCCTACAACATCATCGCGCTCGACCACGAAGGCTACAACTGGGCCATGGTCTGCGGTCCCAACCGCAACTACCTCTGGATCCTCAGCCGCGAACCCACGCTCCCCGAAGAGATCTACGACGAACTGGTCGAAAAGGCCCGCCAACTCGGCTTCCCCGTCGACGAACTCATCCGCGTCAGCCACGACCGCGCGGAATCAGCTGGTCATTGATCGAATTGGTTGCGGAGCAATTGGTTCCTGATTTGAAAACGGCAAAGTTCAATAGTGGCGAGGTCTCCAGCGCGTTCGTGGATGTCCCGTATTCGGCGGGCTGACGCACGGGCCTCCAGGAGGATAGTTCTCGCTGTGGACAAGTCGCCGACGTGGGCATGGGCCTGTGCCATAGCGCTATAGACTAGTGTCCGTTCTTCCCTCTCGCCAATCGCCCTCACCGTTGCCAATGCTTCGGTCATCAGGGTGCGCCCTTCGTCGTGCCGACCCGCCGCGAAACGGTCCTCTGCGATTCCGGTGAGTGAAAGTGCCCGGACAGAAAGGCGTTCGATTCCGCGGGCCGTTGTCACCGATGTGTCAAATTTTGCACGTTCTGTCTGCTCGCACCCCAGTCAGTTCGTTGGCAGTTGCTGAAATAGTGCTGAAAGCCATAGCCTGAGACCACGGATCATTAATTTTTCGCGCGGATGTCGCAGCCGAAAGAAGTAGATCGATGCCTGACTCGGTGTCGCCATGCACGGCAATTCTCCGCGCGATTTTCGTGACCAAGGTCACCTTGGCCTCCAAATCGTCGAGCAATAGCGATAAATCCAGTGCTTCGCTGAGCGTATCACGTGCTTCGGTTGCTTCGCCTTTTTTCCATAGAGCGGATTCAACGTGCAACAAGCCTCTGACTCGGTCCTGCGACCATTCCATTGATGAAAGCAGTGTTCGCGCGTGCTCAATTTCTCCTTTTTCAGAATACGCCTGAATGATCCGCGCGACTACTGACATCGAGGCGCAGGAGCCATGTTCTTTGATGGCCTCGAGCGCCTTCTCCGGATACCCTGCTTCCGCCAGTGCTCTGGCGATCTCTCTATCTGCCTCTATTCGGTGGTAACTCTCAAGTTTGTCGGCAACGCTTCGGGCTTCTTCAAGGTCGCCGACTCGGGCGTAAGCCGCCGCGACCTTTCCGAATATTGATGCCCTGCGGGAGTGCCGATCAACTTCTTCGGCCATTTCAAGAGCCTGTCGAATGTCTCCAGATTCGATGAGCGCTTCAACGATCCTCTCCCCGAAATATGGAAAAACGAAAGAGTCCTTCAAGGTGCGTACGTGTCCACGGGCGTTGTCGATTGAATTTGGGTCAAGGAAATACCCGAGGGCATCCCCCTGCGGATTGCCACATCCCATGACAATAATACTGATCGCAGACACCAACTGTAATTGATTTCTTCTGAAAGGCATCCTGTGACCGTAAAGCATGTGCATGGATCCCCCTCCGACAATCCTGAAAGTCAGGGCGCTTTTCGGGTTGCGCAGGGAAGTTCCGGGTGCTCTGTTTAAGAACATTATCGTTTGCCGACAGAGATTTACCTTATGCCCGAACCAATGACCGACAATGCCCCCGCCAACGTCCTTGAAGTGAAGGACCTCGCCGTCTCGTTTTTTACCGAGGAGGGGGAGGTCAAGGCCGTCTCGGGGGTGAGCTTCGAGATCAAGCGGGGCAAGTGCCTCGCCATTGTGGGCGAGTCGGGCTCGGGCAAGAGCGTGAGCGCCTACTCGATCATGCGGCTGATCCAGTCGCCGGGAAAGATCATGCGCGGGAGCGTGACGATCCGTCCGAAGGACGAGCCGGCGATTGATGTTGTGCAACTGCACGAGAAGGATGAGCGGCTCTACCATGTGCGCGGGGGTCTCGTGAGCATGATCTTCCAGGAGCCCATGACGGCGCTGAGCCCGGTACACACGGTGGGCAACCAGATCTGCGAGGCGATCCTGTTGCACCAGGACGTGACGCCAAAGGAGGCGGAGAAGCTCGCCGTGGACATGCTCGCAAAAGTGGGCATCCCCAATCCATCCTCACGCCTCTCGCAATACCCGCACGAATTTTCCGGTGGCATGCGTCAGCGCGTGGTCATCGCCATGGCGCTTGTGTGTCGTCCGGAGTTGCTCATCGCGGACGAGCCGACGACAGCGCTGGACGTGACCATTCAGGCGCAGATTCTCACGCTCATCAAAGACTTGCAGGCGGAGATGGGCACGAGTGTGCTCTTCATCACGCACGATATCGGGGTGGTCGCGCAGGTGGCCGACGAGGTCTGCGTGATGTATCAGGGACGCATCGTGGAGCGCGGGGACATACGCGCGG
>SKLD01000259.1 GCA_007123395.1 Opitutales bacterium | reverse complement strand
GCAACCGCCCGAGGTTCCCGAAGGTGTCCAGCGGCCGGAGCCTGTCGACGGCACCCCCCAACCGCCGTCAGGGGAACCGGCCCAACC
This sequence comes from Opitutales bacterium, assembly GCA_007123395.1. GTDB lineage: Bacteria > Verrucomicrobiota > Verrucomicrobiia > Opitutales > Oceanipulchritudinaceae > SLLG01. The sequence goes on along the minus strand of SKLD01000259.1, from coordinate 11,277 downwards.
GCCCGGGACCGTCGAAGACCCCGCCCCGCCCCCCGCCGCGGAGGAGCACCGCCGTCCCGTCCGCCGTGTCGTCGTGCCGCGGCGATGAGCGATTGCGGTGGCGGCGAAAAAAGCTTCGGAGCGCCATGCACACACCTTGTTTTCCGGGCGGGCTTTGTGGTATGATTGCGAAATAATCACAGACCCACATACGCTTCGTCGCGCGGAGGACACGGTTCGGCAACTCGACTTCGAGATCGCGGCCCAGCCGACGGATACCTCTTGCGGCCCCACGTGTCTCCACGCGATCTACCGTTATTACGGCGACCCGTGCGCCATCGACGAACTGATCGCGGATATTCCGGCCCTTGAGGATGGGGGCACCCTCGCCGTGATGCTGGGTATCCACGCACTGCGGCGGGGCTGGCGGGCAAAGCTGTATTCCTATAACCTGCGCGTCTTCGACCCCACGTGGTTCGGCCTGCCGCGCACGGCGCTCGCGCGCAAGCTCAAGGCCCGGCTCGCGCACCAGCGCGCGGGCAAGCGCAAGACGGCGACGCGTGCCTACCTGCGCTTCTGCGAACTGGGCGGAGAGACGCGCTTCCGCGATCTTACGGGCAGGATCATCCGGCGCTACCTCGACAAGGGCGTGCCTATCCTAACGGGCCTGAGTTCCACCTTTCTCTACCGCACCATGCGGGAAATCCCCGACTCTAACGAGGACGACGATATACGCGGCGAGCCTGCCGGGCACTTTGTCGTGCTTTGCGGATACGACCGCGCCAGCCGCGAGGTCATCGTGGCGGATCCCTACGGACGCAACCCCTTTTCTCACGGTCGCCGCTACCCGGTGAAGATGAACCGTCTGATCAACGCCATCCTTCTCGGCGTGCTGACCTACGATGCCAATCTCCTCATCATCCGTCCGCCCGCATGACACCCTTCATCCTTGTCGTCGACAAGCCCGACCGCTGGCCCCTGCACGTCCCCGGGGTCGAAGTTGTCGCGGCCCGCAAATACCTTGCAGACCGCGCCTATGCGCAGCCGCGGCGCTACAAGGTCATCAACATGTGCCGTTCCTACCGGTACCAGAGCGTTGGGTACTACGTTTCCCTCCTCGCGGGCGCGCGGGACCACCGCCCGCTTCCGAATGTCTCCACCATCCTCGACTTCAAGTCGCAGTCGATCATCCGCTCGGTCGGCGGCGAGGTCGACGAACTCATCCAGCGTGCGCTCCGCCCGCTTCAGTCCGACCGTTTCACTCTCTCCATCTACTTCGCGCGCAATATGGCCAAGCGTTACGACCGACTCTGCCGCGCGCTTTACAACCTCTTTCCGGCACCCCTCCTGCGCGCGCAATTTGCCCGCGAGGGGGTTGGCCGATGGGCGCTTGCCAACATCTCGCCCATGGCCTCCAGCGACATCCGCGCCGATCACCGGGAGTTCGTCCGTGAAGCAGCGGAAGCCTACTTTTCCAAGCCCGTCTTCGCGCGCAAGAGCCGCAAGACGCACCGTTTCGATCTCGCTATTCTCATCGATCCGGCGGAACCCACTCCGCCCTCCAACGAACGCGCCCTGCGCAATTTCGAGAAAGCCGCCGACGCCCTCGGCATCGCCACGGAGACGATCACGGCCGATGACTACGGCCGCCTTTCCGCCTTTGACGCGCTGTTTATCCGCCAGACCACGGCGGTCAATAATCACACCTATCGCTTTGCCCGCAAAGCCGAGGCCGAAAACCTCGTCGTCATTGACGATCCGCTCTCCATTCTGCGCTGCGCGAACAAGGTTTTTCTCGCCGAAATCCTCGGCCGCCACGGTATCGCCGCGCCCCGCACCCTTATCATCCACCGCGACAACCTCGAAAGCGCGCCGGAAATCCTTGGTCTGCCCCTCATTCTCAAACAGCCCGATTCCGCTTTTTCGCAGGGCGTTGTGAAAGCGGCCGACCGTGAGGCCTACGCCGCTAAGATCGAGCATCTCCTCGAAGGCTCGGAGATGGTTATCGGCCAAGCGTTCGTGCCCACACCTTTCGACTGGCGGGTAGGCATCCTCGAAGGCAAAGCCCTGTATGCATGCCGCTACTACATGGCGCGCGGTCACTGGCAGATATACAACCACGAGAGAAAGGGTCGCGGCTTCACGGGCAACGCCGAGACCATCGCCGTGGAAGACGCCCCGCCCGCCGTCATTGAAACCGCGCTGCGTGCCGCCGGTCTCATCGGCAACAGCCTCTATGGCGTCGACCTCAAAGAGATTGATGGCAAGCCCGTTGTCATTGAAATCAACGACAACCCGAGCATCGACGCCGGCGTCGAGGACGAAGTCCTGCGCGAGCGCCTCTACGAGCAGATCATGCGCGTTTTCCTCCGGCGCATGGAAGCCAAGCGGTGACCCCGCGCTGGCTGCTTCACTCCAGTTCCGATGAAAAGACTGTACAAGCCGCACCGCATACCATGGCCTCCTCTGCCTTCCGCCTTTTCGAACGCTTCGGCGTAGAACTCGAATATATGATTGTCGACGCAGCCACACTCGATGTGCGGCCGGTCGCCGACCGCATCATCCAAAGCGTCGGCGCGGCGCGGAAAAACGAAATCCGCCACGGCAGGACACGGTGGTCAAACGAACTCGTTCTGCACGTCATTGAATTGAAGACCGACGGCCCCGCCCCGGCGCTGGAGGGGCTTGCCGCCGACTTCCAGAGCGAAGTGCGTTTCCTCAACAGTAGGCTCGGCGAAAGCGGTTGCCGCCTCCTGCCTTCCGCCATGCATCCGTGGATGGACCCCGCCCGCGAAACCCGTTTGTGGCCGCACGGCGACCGCGCCATTTACGAAGCCTTTGACCGCATCTTCGGTTGCGCCGGCCACGGTTGGTCCAACGTCCAGTCCACCCATATCAACCTGCCCTTCAGCGGCGACGATGAGTTTCACCGCCTCCACACTGCCATCCGCTTGGTCCTGCCACTGCTCCCGGCCCTCGCCGCCAGTTCGCCCTTTCAAGAAGGCGCGCGTGCCCCGAAGCTCGACATGCGCCTTGAGCACTACCGCGGCAACTGTGCCCGCATCCCCTTTATCACGGGACACATCATCCCCGAGCGCGTGCGCTCCCGCGCCGAATATGAGACGGAGATCCTCGCCCGTATCCGGCGTAACCTCGCCCCGCACGACCCCGCAGGCATCCTCGAAGCAGAGTGGGTCAACGCGCGCGGTGCCATTGCCCGCTTCGAGCGCGGGACCATCGAGATCCGCCTCCTCGACATCCAGGAACATCCCGGAGCCGACCTCGCCGTCGTGCAGTTCATCGTCGCCGTGCTCCGCGCCCTCGTGGCCGAGAAACTCTCGCCCCTTGCCGACCAGCGTGCGCCCGTCGTCAGCGACCTCGCCGACATCCTCTCCGGCACCGTCGCCAAAGCCGAAGACGCCCTCCTCCACAGCCCTCTCTACCTCGACGCCCTCGGCCTCACGGCGGAGCGACCCGCCACAGCGGGCGATGCGCTCCGGGCACTCCTGCGGAAGACCGCCGGGCCGGGTACCCCGTGGCGCTCCACCGTTGAATTCATCCTCCGCCGCGGATGCCTCGCGCGCCGCCTGCGCCGCGCCGCCGGACCAGTGCCGGACAAAAACCGTCTCCACGCCGTCTACACCGAGCTGGCCGAATGCCTGCAAAGCGGTGTCTTTTTCGACCATTGAGCCTCTTCGCCGGTGAATCGTTCCGCCCTTGACACTCCCCTCGTTCTCAGTTGCGAACACGCCACAAACGAGGTGCCCGCGCCCTACCGCGCCCTCTTCGAAGGCGGCGCGGACAGTCTACGCAGCCACCGCGGCTGGGATCCCGGTGCCTACGAGGCCGCCCTTGCCTTCCGAGACCGCTTCGGCGCCCCTCTCATCGCCGGAGAAGCCACACGGCTGCTCGTTGACCTGAACCGTTCCCTTCGCCACCCGCGGCTTTGGTCGGAATTCAGCAACCGGCTCAGTTGGATCCAGAAAGAACAGATACTGCGGCGACACTACCACCCCCACCGCGCCCGCATCCTCGACGCCCTCCACACCGTTCTCAAACGCCGCGCGCACGTCCTCCACCTCTCCCTCCACTCCCTCACGCCCGTTCTCGACGGCGCGCGCCGCGATTTCGAGATCGCCCTGCTCTTCGACCCCGCGCGCCCGCTCGAAACCGCTCTCTGCGAGGCGTGGGCCGACGCCCTCCGCCGACGCCGGGACCCGCCCCGTGTCGTCTTCAACGAACCCTATAAAGGCACGGACGACGGCCTTACCACCGAACTGCGCGCCCGCTTGCCTTCCGACCGCTACCTCGGTATCGAGATTGAATACAACCAGCGCGACGTAGCCGGACCGCGCGCCGCTTGGCACCGCATCATCCGCCGCTCCGTGGAGACCCTCGCCGAAGCGCTCGCCACCGTCGCCGTGCGCCCCACGTTGCTCTGAACAAACGCGGCACCCGTCTTCCTCCGCGTAGCCGCCTTGAAATAAATCATTTGCCGCCCAGCAGAGGGCGACTGCACTCTCCGCACCTGTGGAAATGCCTTTGTTTCTATCGGTTTTTGTGGAGATCTGCCTGCCCATTGCGGTTCTGGCGGCGGCGGGCTGGGCGGTGGACCGGCTCTGCGGGCTGGACCTGCGCACACTCGTGAAGATCAACATCAATGTAGTGGTGCCGGCGTTTATCTTTGTGCGCGTGATGGAGTCGGAATTGGCGGGCGCGGCGGCGGCGCGGATCATGCTTTTCACACTGACGGTGATCGCGCTGATGTTTGTTGTGAGCGGGGCGCTCAGCCGACTGGCCAAGGAACCGACGGAACGCCGGCGCTCCCTCCAGATGGCGACGATGTTCTACAACTCGGGCAACTACGGGCTGCCGCTCATGACCCTCGCCTACCCCGGCGTCGGGCCGGTCATACAGGTCTTCGTCTTACTCACGCAAAACATCTCGACCTTCACGGTGGGCCTCCTGCTTGCGTCATCCGGCGGCGGGCGGCAGGGTTGGCGGGTGTGGCTGCCGGTCCTTCGCCAAGCGACGCTCTGGGGCGTGCTCATCGCCGCAGGCGCACGCATCTTCGAAGTGCCGGTGACGGAATGGGCGTGGATCTGGGGTCCGCTCAATATCCTCGCTGACGCCTTGGTCGCGGTCGCGCTCTTCACGCTGGGCGTGCAGTTGTCGCAGACCGACCCGCGCCGCGCCTTCCGGCACATGCGCTTCGCCGTGCCTGTCCGGTTGCTCGGCGGTCCGCTCATAGCCGCGCTGCTCGTGCCGCTCTTCGGGTTCGAGGGAGCGGCGGCGGCCGTCCTCATCCTCGGCGCGGGTGTACCCACGGCCGTCAACATTTCCTTTCTCGCGCACGAGTTTCGCGCCGACCACGCCTACGTTGCCGCAGCCGTCTTTTACTCAACCCTTTTCAGCATGGTCACCGTGACAGCGGTGGCAGCCATTCTGCGCCTCACCATCGGCTGAACTCGACTTCCGTCTGACAACCGGTGTCCTTTCGCAGGCTCTACACCGCCTGACGTCTTCGTTCAATCCGCCCCTCGCCGCGCATCGTGGCGATTTCCGCCTTGCCCCTTATTGCTCCCGCCACTGCCGCGGCGGTAATCCAGTCCGCTGCTTGAAAATCCGCGAAAACTGGAAGGGATCGGAGTAGCCTGCCTGCCGGGCCGCTTCTCCGATCGTGCAGGAGGTCTCACGCAGCATTTCACAGGCCCGGCGCAGGCGCGCGCGCTGGATCATCTCCCGCGGAGAACAACCGTTGAGGGTGCGGAAGAGCCGGCTGTAGTGATCCGGCGACAGCGATGCTTCCTTGGCCAGCACCCGCACCGGGGGGACAGCATGCGGTTGATCGTGCATGGCGGCGGTCTGCCGTTCAATGATTTCCCGGTAATGCCGGTCGGTGACACGGCAGACATCGCGACGGGGAAGGGTCAGGCTCAGGACAAGGGCATGCAACAGGCAGGCCGCCTCCGCCCGTAACGTTTCGCCCCGCTCCTGCCCGGCCTCCCTCGATAGCCGCAGAAGGGCGGCAATACGGTCGACCGCAACGGTGTAGTAAAAGGCGTCGCTGACATGATTGACCTCCGTCGGCAAAATCGCGTCGTCGAAAACCGCCGCCCCCTTTGGATCGCGCGGCGTAAAGTGAATGTAGGAAACCGTGAGCGGATGGTCCGGTTCCTGCCGCGCAATGTAGCGGCCCCCCGGCCGCATCCATACACACACGCCGGCCCGTAGGGCCACCTCCCGGTCGTCGCGCAACCACATCCTCCCCCGGCCCTCCCGCACATACCACAAGTCGCAGTCGTCGAGGCGGCGGCTCCACGCTTCGTCCAACGACCAGTTTGCCGCGCAGCGCACGCACCCCGCCGACTTCAAAGAAAACGACCAATTCTGGAATCTTGCACCCATAAACCGGAAACATACAAAAATATCGCGTCTCCACCCATTTTAATTGGAGGCTTTATCTGGCATACTTTCCCGAATGAGTGCAAAAATAAACGCCCACCCTCAGCCGAATCCCTCCCCCGCGGTCGACCCCGGCAGTGAGCCCCACAGCCCGGACCTCTACACGGTCGCGGCGACGGCGACCCCCGTCGACAGTCTCGATGCCGTGACGGAGGAACACATCGCCTTCTACCGCCAGGAGGGTTACCTTGCGGTCGACAACGTGTTCACGTCCGCCGAAGTGGAGACAGCGAGAATCGCCCTGCTCGACCTCATTCTCGGGCGGGTCCCCTCGTTCACGGGTATCTCCTTCGAGGCGAGCGCCGCGGGACGGCTCGGGGAACTCACAGTCGACGAGCGCCAGGACGCCGTGCGCAAGCTCATGCACTTCGTCGATCATGAACCGCGGCTGAAAGCGCTCTCGGAAAAACCGGCGCTTCTCTCCTTCCTCGAGCGCATCCTCGGAGAACGTCCGCACATGTTTCAGGACATGGCGTTGATCAAACCGCCGCGCTTCGGGAGGGAAAAACCATGGCACCAGGATAAAGCCTACTTCGATTTGCCCGTGGCGGCGCGCGTCGCGGGTGTGTGGATCGCCCTTGATCCGGCGACGGTGGAGAACGGATGCATGCACCTGCAACCGCGCGGCCATCACCAAGGCCCCCGGATTCACTTCAAACGGCGCGATTGGCAGATTTGTGACACCGACATCATGGGCAAACCATCTGTCGCCGTGCCGCTGCGCCCGGGCGGCGCCCTCTTCTTCGACGGCCTCCTCCCCCACGGAACCCCCACCAACTACTCCCCCCACCGGCGCAAAGCCCTGCAGTTCCACTATGCCGGAGCTTCCTGTGAGAAGACCTCCACCGAAGAACGGCTCGCCGTCTTCGGCAGCGAAGGCAAAGACGTCACCTGCTGAGATGCTCTACCACCGCGAACAATATCTCGCCCACCTTCTCGGGCGCGGCAGTGAACGGGAAATCTTTGTCGAGCAATTCGGCCCGCTCATCGGTCTCGAAGCAGAGTGGCGGCGCCAGGGAGCCAGCGAAGATGAGCTGACTTTGGATGCCTTCGATTTCGACCGTGTCGAGCTGTGCAGGCTTGGGCAAACCGGGCCGCGGGGAGACCAAACGCCCGTCGTGGAATTCGACAGCCCGGAATACAGTATCCACCGTGATGCGATGGGCCGGCGGATGAAGCTCATCAAGTCGACCGCCACACTGCCTCTGCCTATGGACTACCCCGTCGAAACGATGGAGGATTGGCAACGCGTGCGGCATTGGCTGGCGGACGCTCCCGACCGCACGCAGGAAGATCAATGCCGCGAGGCAGGGAAAAGGCGGGAGGAAGGGGCTCTCGTCCTCACATCCATGCCCGGCGGCTTTGACCTGCCCCGGCAATTGATGGGCGAGGAAAACGCATGCATTGCCTTTATCGAGGAACCGGAGATGATCACCGATATGCTCGCGGCGGCGGCCGACACGGCTTGCGCGGTTATCGACCGGATCGCGGAGCATTGCCCAGTTGACTTGCTGCACGTACACGAGGACTTCGCCGGCAAGTCGGGGCCGCTCATCAGCCCCGCCATGATCCAGACATTCCTGAAACCTTATTATCAGCGCGTCTGGACGCGGGCGCGCGAGGCGGGCGCGGAGGTATTTTCCATCGACAGCGACGGCAACCTCAATCCCGTCGTGGATGCCCTCCTTGATACGGGCATCAACCACATCTATCCCATGGAACCGGCCGCAGGCATGGACATCGTTGCTCTTCGCCGCAAATACGGGCAACGCCTCATGATGAAAGGGGGCATCGACAAACACGTCCTGCGCCAACCCCGTGAAGCCATCCGCGCGGAACTCGAATACAAGCTGCAACCGGACATGCGCGGCGGCGGCATGGTGTTCGGTCTCGACCATCGCATTCCCAACGGCACTCCCCTCGAGAGTTACCGCTTCTACGTGTATACCGCGCGCGAAATCCTCGGCCTGCCGCCAGCCTGCCCGCGCAAGGGCTCGTGGCAGCGAATGGCGTTTTAGCGAGTTTCACGGGGCCGGCGCCCGCCAGAGTCCGAAGTATTGTCTCCGGCAAAGGCAGGACACTGCTTGCCATCGGTCACCGAACGGGATACCCGTGCCCGTTTTCCATGAAGGCCTCGCCGACGATCCTCATTCTCCTCGTTGCCAGTGTGCTCGCCCTCGTGGGCGGGCCGGTGATCTTTGTTCTGTTCATGTATTCGCCCGTCGGCCAAGCGGCGGGAGGCGGTGTGACGGCACTGGGCGCGGCCGGGCTGTGGATCGGCATGCGCCGTATCGAACCATGACCAGCGGCACAGTCAGTCGCATTCGCCGCGGAGAGCGGTCTGCCCGATGGATCCTCTAAGCCATGCTGTAACGGGGGGTGCCCTTGCCGGGTCTGCCGCGCGACCGGAGGAACGGCGCCGCGCGGTCCTTATCGGCGCGGTCGCCGGCATGGCTCCGGATATCGACGTCTTTTTCCGGTCCGCATCCGACCCGCTCCTGCATCTCGACTTTCACCGTGGGTTTACTCACGGCATCGCCTTTGCGCCCGTAGGTGCCTTACTCACGGCGTTTGCGCTTTTTCCGCTGCTTTATAGGGGTCTTGCCTTCGGAAGAATTTACCTCTTCGCCCTTCTCGGCTGGCTGCACCACGGATTTCTCGACGCCGCGACCAGCTACGGCACGCAGCTCTGGTGGCCCTTTTCGGATGCGCGCGTCGCGTGGAACTGGGTCTCAGTCGTGGACCCGCTCTACACCGTGCCCGTGCTCGGTCTGCTTGCCATGGCGCTCGTTTCGGTCCGGCGCCGTCCGCTCGCGGCGCACCTCGCCGTCGGATGGGCACTCGCCTATCTCGCGCTCGGCGCTTGGCAGCAACACCGCGCGGTGAACGCCGGGCGCGAACTCGCCGCACAGCGCGGACATGCCCCGGACGTCGTCGAAGCCAAGCCGTCGATCTTTAACAACATCCTTTTCCGCACTCTTTACGAAGACGGCGGCGAATACCATGTCGACGCCGTGCGCATTGGCTATCTTTCCCGCCCGCGTTTCTTTGAGGGGGCCTCCGTGCCGGTCTTCGATGCTGCCCAAGCCTTTCCCAGCCTCCCGCACGGGAGCGTTCTCGCGAGGGATATCGAGCGCTTCCGCCGTTTTTCCATGGGCTACCTTTATCAGCCGCCGGACAACCCGGAAATCGTCGCCGACCTGCGCTACAGCATGGTGCCGGACTCCATCGAACCACTCTGGGGCATCCGCGTCGATCCCGCCCTGGCAGAAGAGCACGCACCCTTCGAACACTTCCGCGACGCCGGTCGGGAAACGCGCGAACGCTTCTTCGAAATGCTCTTCGACAGGCGAAAGAACGGCGGTTGACCACGCGTCTCACCGCAATGATCGGAAGCATGCCCGATGAGCCGCCGCGCCGGGGCCGCACAGTGCGGGTCGGCGAGAAAAGGCTTTCCATACGGACGCGCGGGAGTAGCCTTTCGATTCGATGATGGGAGCTGACATTACAGAACGCCCGCGGCGGACACCGGTTCGTCAATTCTCCGTTTTCGCCGACAACAAAGTCGGGCGGTTGAATGAACTTGTGCAGCTACTGGCCAAGCACGGCGTGCACATTCTCGCTTTCAGCCAACTCGACACGACGGAGTGCACGATCATGCGCTTTATCGTCGATTACCACGGGGAGGCCCGCGATCTACTGCGCGAACGCGGCTACGCCTTCTCCGAAGTCGAGGTCATCGCCGTCGAGATTGCCAGCGAAGCCGACCTCAAGCACATCACCGCCGCCCTCGTCGAGGCGGAGATCAACATCCATTACCTCTATCCGTTTATCATGCGGCCGCAGGGCAAGAGCGGTCTTGCCATCAGTCTCGAGGACAACGATATGGCCACCGACATCCTCAACTGCAAAGGCCTGAAGGTGCTTGACCAAGATGATCTCGCAAGGTGAACGCGGCGCTGCCCCGGCGCCATCGCACCAGAGGACATGGAAAAGCCGCTCCCTATTTCTTGCTTTCAAGCACGCGCTTCCACACATTCAAGAGATCCATTTTTTCAACCGTTTGAAGCCATGAGACTCAACCTGCACACTCTCCGCGCCGCTGGAACCGCCCTTCTCATCGTCGCGCTCGCCGCCGGTTGCGCCACCCGCCAGCAACGCGAAACCCTGCGGACAGTCGACTTTGTCGACCTCGACCGCTTCATGGGCCGCTGGTATGTGGTGGCGCACACCCCCACGACCATCGACCGCCAAGCCCACAACGCCGTGGAAATCTACGAGTGGCGCGACGACGGGCGCATAGCCACAACATACTCTTTCCGTGTCGGCGGTTTCGAAGGAGAGGAACGCACCTACAATCCTGTCGCCACGGTCAAGAATCCACGGACCAACGCGGAATGGGACATGCAGTTTCTCTGGCCCTTCCAAGCCGATTACCGGATCATCTACCTCGACAGCAACTATCGCACGGTCGTCATCGGACACCCCAACCGCCGCCACGCATGGATCATGCGCCGCGATCCGTGGATTGATCCGACCCAGTATTCGGACCTCGTCCTGTTCCTTCAGGATAAAGGTTTCGACGTCACCCGGCTGAGGCTGGTGCCGCACAGTTGGTAACCCGGCGAAGAGAAAAGAAAACATGACGGAACCGCTCATGCCCTGGCTGCGCGACCGGGCCGCCGGCGTGCTCCTCCACCCGACTTGCCTGCACGATTCGCCGGGATGCGGGGTGCTGGGTAAAGCGGCGCGCGAGTTCATCGACTTCCTCGCCGCCGCCGAGATGGTCTACTGGCAGATCCTGCCTCTCGGGCCGACGGGTTTTGGCGACAG
>SKLD01000276.1 GCA_007123395.1 Opitutales bacterium | reverse complement strand
TTTCGGTGTTGTCGATGAGGAGGTTTTCAAAACGCATCTGCCGCAAGCGCCCCATCGGCGGCAGCCCTTCCGGCGCATCCACGCAGCAACGCTGTCGCCCAAGGGTCATGAAGACGGGCCGGGGGACCCGCCGCATGACGAGGTTTGAGAAAACCATGTTGCGCATGTCCGCCCCTTCGCAGACTTGGATTTTCAGGCCGGCGTCGCCGATGTCGCGGAAGGTGCAGTTGGACACGCAGACAGCGTCGAGGCCGCCCCGCGAAAGGAGGCCGATGCGCAGCCCCGCCCACTTGCTGCAGAAGGTGCAGTTCGTAATGACGATATCCCGGCAGGGTCGGTCCACCCGCGAGGTTTGCAGGCAAATGCAGTCGTCGCTTGTATCGAAGGAACTGTTCGCGACGCGCACGTCCTCGCACCCGTCGAAATCGAGGCCGTCGCCATTGTCGTTCACGCGGCTGTGGATGCGGATACCGTAGACTGCGATGTGGCGGCAGTAGAGCCAGGCGGAGGTCCAGCCGGCGGGGTCGCGCAGGGTGAGGTCGCGCAAGTGAATGTCGCGGCAGTCGATGAGGCGGAGAAGCATCGGCCGGTTGCGCTCCGGATCGTCGGCGTTGGGAAAGGCTGCGCCGTTGCCGTCGATCACGCCCTCACCGGAAAGGGTGATCTGTTCGGCCTCGCGGGCGAAGAGGAGGCAGCGGTCCATTTCGGGTTCGCCGCGGTACATATTCTTGCCGCATCCGCGGGCGTAGTCGCGGAAATCCGGGCTGCCCCGCAAGACCGCCCCGGCGGCGACGCGCAGATGCACGCGGCTCTTGAGGAAAAGGGTTCCGGTGAGGAAAACGCCGCCCGCGATGAGGACCGTGCCCCCGTCGGCCTGTGCGCAGGCGTCGATGGCGGCCTGGATTTCGGCGGTGTTGATGCGGCATCCATCGCCGATGGCCCCAAAGGCGCGGATGTCGTGGGCTTCAGGAGGAGTCAAGGCGGTCATGGCGTGGCCGAGTGGGTGAGGTGGACGCGGGAGGCGGGGAGTTCGGGGTCGATGGCGGCGGCGGTTTTGAGGAGGGCCGGGTCGCGAAAACGGTATCCGGCCATGGCCAGGAGGGCGGCCGCATGCGGCTGCCAGACGGCGCTCTCCTTGAAACTGACTTCGCGCTCACCGGTCGCAAGATCGCGCAGAAAATCGATCCCGGCGCGAATCGAACTGCCCTCGGGGCTGCGATAGGCATACAGGTCGATGCCGAGCCGGGCGGACATGTCGGCGAGTTGCAGGAAGCCGCGGAGGTTCATGGAGGTGTAGATGAGTGCGTTGGCCCGGCGCAGTTCGCGGGGCTGGGCACCGTCCGGCTCGATCTGCTCGCGGATTTTGTGGGGAACGCGCGCCAGAACGGCACGCGCCACGGCGGGTTGCCCCACATAGAGGGCGATGCGCGCGACCAGCTGGTCAAAATACACGCCGTGGTTGTTGTGGAAGGTGGCAATGTAGAGCGGGTAGGGATGGCTCTGCAGCCAGTCGAGGAGGCGGGCAAAAAATGCGCGCAGGGCGTCGGCCTCGGCCTTCGGCAGATCGCCGGTCCACTCCAGGAGATCAGCGGATTCCAGCATGGGCGGAATGAAGAGAGCCGACTCGATGATGCCCCAAGGGCGACCATGGCACTGGCCGGGAACATGCTGACCGAAGTTCAGGTTCGGGTTCATGCCCGTCGCGGGATCGAGGTACCAATGGTGGAGCAGGCGGGCGGCGTGGCGACCGTGTTCCCGGTTGTTGAAAACGAAGGCGGAGAGGGCAAGGGTCGTGACGGCGTTCGAGAGACGGTGCAGGGGCTCCTGGTCGTAGTTGTCGCATTCGGGATTGCGTTTGCCATCGATTTCGACCCACGGCAGCCCGTCTTTGCTTTCCGGGTTGGGCCAGACATAGGTGGCGATCGACTGGTAGTCCTTCGGGTCGCCGGATGGGGGCGGGGCGGCCTTGTCGGTGACCGAGACCGGTGCAAAAGCCGCCGCGCTTTCCGCCTCATCGCGCAGATGCGCCAGGGGGGCTGCGAGATCCGCGTGAGGAGCACTTTGCGGATCGTCCGCCGCCTTGGCCGCGCGCAGAAGAGCGGGCAGGGCGTAGCGGTAGAGGGTTGGATGGAGCGGGGAAGCTGATGGGGGCATACGTTACTTTAGCCTGGATAAAGAAAATGCCCACCCGAAAAGGGTGGGCATTCACAGGGATTTGGAAACCGGTGTGGGATTTCTTAGCGGCGACGGCGCCAGAGGATCATTCCGAGGGCCATCAAACCAAAAATGGCGGCGTAGGTGCGGGGCTCGGGGATGACGGTGACATCCCCCAAATGAGGCGATCCGTCACCGCTCCTCCGGTCGTTCCATGAGAAAGAAATCTCGGAAAGCGAAGCCAGTGCCAAGCTGGAAATGTCGATACCGGTTACGGAGGCGGCGGAACTCGTGATGTCCTCATACTCCGATCCCACAGGATTCAGCCACAAGGAGGCGGTGGTGAAATTGTTGCCGTCGTGTTCCAATCTCCCCACCATCATATAGGAGGTGGCTGCTGCAAAAGTGAAATTTGCGTTCGAGCCGCCCCAACCGCCGCCGATGAAGATTATCCCTTCACCATTGCTTCCAGCAGTGGTGCCGGGAATGTAGAACCCCATACCGCTGGAGCCAATGTTCATGCGGATGCCGATGTCCGTTGCAGCCGTCTCGGTTGGCAGGGCAGGGATACTGAACAAGTATTGCACGAAAACGTCTTCGGACACTGATGTCGCCATGTCGGCGCTCATAGTGGGGTTTTGGAAATTGTTCACGGGTCGGACAAATCCACCGGAGACGGTCCCGGCAGCGTCAAAACCGGAATAGGAGAGGGTGCCTGTTCGGCGTTCGACTCCTTCGCTGGCCCCGGCTACAGTCCAGTTCCCGGTCAATCCCGTCCCTTGAACAGCGACCCCATCGAGATTCACGTTGGTTGAGTATCCGGTCCAATCTTCATGGACAGCTATAATCGTCGCGCCCAGAGGCGCCAAGGCGAGCAGGAGGGCTGCGGGG
>SKLD01000305.1 GCA_007123395.1 Opitutales bacterium | reverse complement strand
GGCACCTCGCAGGCCGCCGCCGTCGTTTCCGGAGGGCTCGCCCTCGTTCTCGCGGAGCATCCGCAGGCGGAGCACGCCGAAATCCGTTCGCGCATCATCGACCGCGCGCGGCATGCCCCGGCGCTTGTGGGCAAGTCGGTGTCGGGCGCCCTTCTCGACCTCGGGCATGCCATGGCGCCGGGCGAAGGGCGCGCGCCGCGGATCACCGTGCATCCGGAGTCCGTCGAAGGTCAATACGGTGATACGCTTGTCCTGCGGGCCGAAACGGTGTCGAGCGCCGGAACAGAGATGGTCTGGTTTTTCAACGGCGATGCTTTGGACGTCCGCCACGGGCCTGAACTCATCATCGGTCCGTTTATCGAAGCGGATGAGGGCGAATACCATCTGGTCGTTCGTGACGTCTTCGGCGAGGTGGTGAGCGAGACAGCGACGGTGACGATGGAGAAGGAGCCGCCGACGATTCTCCGCGCGACCGTCGCCGCGACCATCGTCACCGGACAGACCGTGGAGTTGTTCTTTGAGACGGACGGATCGCCACCGCGGTCGTATCAATGGTACCGCGATGGCGAACCCGTGCCGGGGGCGACCTCGCCGCGGCTCGTCATTCCGGGCGCAGACGCTTCGCATGCGGGGAATTATGTAGCCCGCGTGACAAGCCCGTGGGGCATGGTGGAGACGGCGCCCGTTCCAGTGAGGCTTGATCCGGTTGAGGAACTGGATTGGCATTTCCTGGCCGACTTCCCCCCGCGCGAGATCCGGCGGGTGGGTGGCATTTATGTGGGCCACTACCGTGGCCACGCCCTTTGGAGCGGCGACCTTGCGGAGTGGCGGTCGGCGGGCGTTCCTTTCGCGGCGGACAATCTGCACAGCGGCCTCGTGCATGCCTTCGGTGCCTACTGGGCGGTGGACGTGGCGGGGCGCCTGCGGCGCAGTGAAGACCTGGATACATGGGAGGCATGGGTCGACCTGCCGACGGGCACCGGCGCACCCTGGGAATTCTGGCAGATCACGGCGGGTGCCGATCGAATGATTGTGCGCCGGCCGGGCAGTGGTTACGTGCTGGTCGATCCGGTGGCGCGCACGGCGCTGGCCGCCGCCGATCCGACCGCGGGAAACACGGGAATCGGGTCCATCTCTTACGGCGACGGCGCCTTTTTCTACTACGGCGGGACCCTTGCCGGTATCTTCCGGTCTGTCAACGGGCTCGACTGGACGCCGTACACGGAGGTTGATGTGTATCCGGTTTTTGAGGATCCGTTGACCGGAAGCGTCCTCGGGATGAGCGGAAACCGCTGGCTTTTCACCCATGGCGGAGACGGTCTGTGGCGCGCGTTTTCGCCCTTTGAAACGCACGTTCAACTGACTTCAGGAACGCGCTTCGCCACCTTTCCCGGAGGGTTTCAAGCCGGGGAGTTTGTGCACGACTTCCGCGACGGGCGGTCGTGGACGGTGCATCCGCCCGATATTTCCAATGTGATCGAGGTGACGCATCACTACGACCACGACCGCAGCCTCGTCGCCGACCGGGAGTCGGGCGGACGTGTCTTCCGTATTGAGTATCCGGATACCGGCGCGGTGCGGATGATCGTTCCGCCGCGGGTCGACGAAAGCACCTTGCCCGGCGAGCCGGCCTTGATTGAGGCGGGCGGACGCGTCTACCGCTATGCGCTGAACCGCCTGTATGAGCTGCTGCCGTCGGGCCAGCACGTGCAGCGCGACGAGCGTGGGATGATCACCTACCTCGGATCGGCGGGCGGCGAGGCGTTGTTCCGCGCATTCGCGGCGGATGACCGGCGGTTTTTCCGCATTGGCGCGGAGGGTTTCTTTGAAGCGGTGGAGACGGATCCGGTGCTCGACGCCGCGATGTCAGTTTCGGCCGGGGGCGGGGGATTCTACGGCATGGTTTCCCCCGGCACCGATTTTTGGACGTCGGAGGACGGACGCACGTGGCGTCCGGAGCCTCCTTTCGCGCCGCCCGCGCCGACACGGGCGGTTCTGCGCGACGGTGTGTGGGTGGCAGCCTCGATAGAAATTGACTGGGGTTGGCGCCTGCGCGTCCTCCGCCGCGAAACGGAGGATTCGGAGTGGCAGGAAACGTTGATTGATGAGGGCGGAGGCGAGCCTTACCTTAATCTCTTTTCCGCCGTTGGCGGATTCCTGCTCCGCGCTGGTGACGTGCTTCATTTTTCCGCCGACGGCGCGGAGTGGACATCTCTCGAGAGTCATTTCACCTCGGTCTTTTCGGTCATGGAACCGCGTGGGGATGTGTTTCTCGTGCTTGGGCAGCTGGCCGATTCTGGCAGCGGGCAGGTACAATGGTATGGTTCGCGCAACGGCACCGACTGGTTTGCCACGGATCCGGAGGTGTATCCGGTTGCGCGGGGCTCTGCGGTGGCTTTCCGCTTTCTCGGAAGCGCACTGCAAGGAGCACGTTTGGCCGGGGCCGATCACCGCGCGTCGCCGGTCCTCGTCATCGAAGGCAGCGGGGTCGCGAGGGAGGTGCCCGCGGTGTGGGAGGTTAAAGCGCGTGTGCCCGACGCCGACCGCGCCGTGGCTCTTGAACTATGGAGCGACGGTAAGGTCGTGGCCGCTGCCAATCCCGACGAGTCCCGGTTTGCCGTTTGGATCGACCAACCGGGCATGCGCCACTACGAGGTGCGCGTCCTTTATGACGACGGTTGGGCAACCGCCTCGGGATCGTTCGCGTTGGTCGGTACCCTGCCTCTCGAAACGACGGCGGGCCGCGTCTTTCCCGATGCCGGGTTGGAACCGCCGACCCGCTACTTTACTTCGGCTGAGAGGGCCTTTGCCGTACGTTTGTTCACCGGTCAGGTTTACTCGTCGGTCGACGGGTTTGAATGGACGGAACTGGCCGGGACCGCCCCGGCGGGACTCTTTCCGCAGCGTGCCTACTCCGCCGCCGACGGGACGTTTGCGGTGGGAGCAACAGCGTCGCCGGATTCCCCGAACCTGGGCTGGGTCATCTATCCGGGCGCGGCGGAGATCGAACCACTTCCCAAGCCGGACGGCACCCGCGGCTACTTCGGCGATCTCTTCGCCTTCGACGGAAAGATCCACGCCCTCATGGGCGACGGGCGGCTCTTCCGCCTCGACGGTCCCGGGCCGCAATGGGCGTTTGTGCGCGAGCCGGTCGGTTTTCCGCAGTCGACCTCGCCCATCGGGCCGGATGTGCGCGTCTTCGAGCGCGGTGGCGTTTACCTTGTTCCCTCGCCGGAAGCCAGCTACCTGACGACCGACTTCCGCCACTTCACACGCCTGCCGCACCCGGACGGATGGACCCGCCACGATGGCTTCCTCTTCGTGCGCGGCGACCGGCGCGCCTTTGCCGTCCTCGAAGGGCCTTCCGGCCGCTTGCGGACCCTCGTCGAAACGGCGGCGGCGCTCGAGGCCTTCCAGGACCTCGGTAACGGCACTTTCATCGCGGTGAGCGGAGGGGTGCGGCACGTCGTCCTCGCCGATGGCAGCTTGCTGCCGCTCCATGCCTCGGGCGGCACCGTCACGCTCTGGCACGCGGGCACACGGCTCTTCTTTCTCTCTGCTTCGGGAGATGTTCTGGTGTTCGAGGCCAATGATTTCATCCTCGCGGACGTGGCGGTCACCGATACCGAGGCGGGACCGTTCCCGACGTTGTCGGCGCGCGTCGGCGTCGCCAACAACGGTATCCTCGGAATGGGCAGCGGCGTGCACCTCGCCGTGCGGGGATGGTTGGAACCGTCCGGCGCGCCGGACGAGGCTGTGCTCCTCGGCGACCGCGAGGTCGACGCCTCCGGCCTCGTCCCGGGCGGTGCCCGCGCCTACAGCCTGCACTGGCAACTGCCGCCCGGCACGCCTCTCGGCGATTACCGCCTGCGTGTCGAAGTCAATGCCGACCGGCGTATCGATGAAACCAATACGGACAACAATGTCATGCGTTCGCCGGTCTTCGCCTACAACCCGGAGATCTCGCTCCTCGTCGAACCGTCCCGGCACGGCTCGGTCCTCTCCGACCAAGTCAAGGCGAGCATGCCGTTCGGGACCCTCGTCAACATCGAGGCCCTGCCGTCCGAAGGGTTCCGCTTCCTCGGCTGGAACGGTGCCCTCGATCCGGACACGCGCGTCACCGGCATTGAAATGACGCGGCGCCACATCCTGCACGCCCATTTTGTCCCGGCCCGTCTGCACGACGCATTTCCGGCGCTCGCGCCCGTCGGCACCACCGGCTGGTACGAAGAAGACGGCGACTACCTCTATCCCGAGTCCCTCGACTGGACCTACTCGGCGGACCATGGCTGGCTCTTCACTTCGGAGGCGGAGGGCGTCGGCACATGGTTCTGGACCGCCGCCGCCGGATGGCTCTGGAAACCCGCGGGCCTCCCCGCCTACTACGACGGCTCCGCCGGTGTGTGGCTTTGGAGGGGGGCGGAGTGACAACATTGCCTACAGGCTCTTCGCGCCGCGGGCGCTGGCCCCGGTACGGGACCGGGCTGCGGCGGGGCGTCTGGTCGTGGCCGGGCGGCTTTCCCGGGCCCCGGCGCGGGCGTGGTGCGGACAAAGAGGTCGCGCTCCTACTTAGACGGTGCGCCTGCCTGCGGCTGGCGGGCCGTGCTGCCGGGCCTCGGGTCGGCAGCCCGGAGCGGCGGCGATGCGCGCGACCGGCGCGCTACGGCGCGGCGTTCGCTGAAACTTCACGCTACGGCGGAGCCACCGCGCGGCTCGTTGAGATCTACAACAACGGGTTCTTTGTCGAAGATTCCGGCAGCTACACCGTGGGCGACCACCTCGGCTCGGCCAGCCTCGTGCTCAGCCGCAGCGGGGCCATCGCCGACGAGTTCAGCTTCGACGCATGGGGGCAGCCGCGCAACCCCGGCACATGGCAGAACCTCCCGCTCTTCAGCGCGTGGCCGGACTACCCCGCCGACCAGGGCTTCGGCGGGCACCGCATGCTCGGCGGCACCGGCCTCGTCCACATGGGCGGGCGGCTGTATGACCCCGGCACCGGGCGTTTCCTCTCCGCCGACCCCTTCGTGCAGGAGCCCAACAACCTGCAAAATTACAACCGCTACACCTACGTCCTCAACAACCCCCTGAGTTACGTCGACCCGAGCGGGTATATTTTCAAGAAGATCGGGCGCGCGCTCGGCAAGGTATGGAAAGCCGTGCGGCCCTATATTGGCACGGTGATCACCGTGGCGCTGACGATGGTGGGCGTTCCCGCCCCCGTTGCCGGTCTCATCGGCGGCGCTGTGGGGGCCGCCGCCAACGGGGCCACGGCGGGAGCCTTCCTCAAAGGCATGGCCATCGGGTCCGTCGCGGGCATGATCGCCGTGCCCATAGCGGACGGTGCAGCCGCGTGGATGGGTTTCGCCGCCGACACCCTCGGCCACGCCGTCGCCCACGGCACGGTCGTCGGGGCGCTCTCCAGCGCCATGACCGCCGCCGTCTACGGGCAGGACATCTGGAAAGCCATGCGCACCGGCGCCCTCCTCGGCGGCGGCACCGCGGCGGTGGTGCACCTCTACGGGCCGAAAGGACGGCTTTCGGGCAACGGGAGCAACGGTGAACCGGCGGAGGCGAGACCGCTGCCGGACGGTGCCAACGCGGTGATTGCCGTGGGCGACGTCTCGCGTCAGCCCAGATACGCCATCGGGCGCTGGGTCCACCGTGTCTTCGGCCTGCCCGATATCGACCCGACAAGTGCCGTGGATGCCGCGAAACTTCAGCTCGAAGGACTGGGTTTCACCGTGCATGTGGATATGCAGGCAACCGTGGAGAGCCTCATGGGCTACCTCATGAGCCCCGATCTGGAGGCTTTCATGTTCATCGGGCATGGGGTTGGGGACGGCGGGGTCTCGGCGATCCAAGGTGTCAACGGATGGATACGGGTGGATCAGTTTGTGCGGGTGACCGCGTCGGGTGAGATTGCGATTGTCAACGGCGGTAACCTCAGGATTGGTTCAATGATTGCATGTGGAAGCGCGAATCCAAATGTCGGGGGCCGCAGTTGGGCAGATGTCCTTGCTCCCGGCGGTGACAGTAGCCGTCTCTGGTTCCACGGGTACACGGACCCACAGCAGTCCGTATCTTCTGCCTTGAGAGATGTAAGGCGCGGGCGGGCGCTCCCTAACGAATAGACTACCTGTACAAATGAGAAACACGCGATTTCTTATCCTCATGTCGTTGGCGTCTCTTGTGCATCTCTTCCTCACTGCCTGTCAGGAAGTGCCGCTTGACCGCGATACAGAGCCTATTTTGGGCCAGTGGACCGACGTTTTTCGCCACTTCCATGCCTTCAATCACCATCAGGTGTCGATGGAGGAGGCCCTGCGCGTGGTCGTCGAACATTCGTACGCAAGCCGCGGCGAAACTGTGGACGAGGCTAAATACGCCCGCGACCGCGAGGCGCTTCTCCACGACGGCTGGGGCACGCCGATCCGGCATGATTATGTGGAGCGCGACGGGGTGTGCTACGTGGTCTTCCGTTCGGCGGGGCGGGACCGGGTGTTCGGCACAGAGCACGACCTCACCGCCGAACAGGAGATCCCGTGTCCGGAGGGGATGGGCGGGGGCGGTGGTGACGCGGAGTGAGTGAATGAAAACGGTACCGGAGCACGGGAAAACCTGCCTTGCCATGATCGATCACGGCGTCGCCGGGGTGCGCCGCCCAGACAACTTCCACGTCATCCATGAGTTCGATCCCGGTCTCGGGCACGTGAACAAGATCCGCGACAACCTCGGAAACCTCGTGCAGCGCCGCGACCAGTCGATGCGCGGCGGCGCGGCGCGCAATCTCGTCGAGAGCTTCCGCTACGACGGGCTCAACCGCCTGCGGGGGCGGGCCATGGGCAACCTCGCCCCGCACCAGGTGCCGGCCAATCACAGCTACAACGCCCTCGGCAACCTGCTCACCAAGCCGGGCACGAGCAATAATTACGACTCCGCCCGCTTCAACCGCCTCTCGTGGACCTACCAGGCCGACCTCGGCGGCTGGATGTACAGCCAGTACAACGGCCGCGGGGAGTTGACGGGGCGCTACGACGCGGTCAACGACGAGTGGCAGATCCTCGAATGGCACGCGTGGGGCAAACCGCGCTACGTCTACAACTTCGGCAACAGCCAGGGCCATGCCTTCGTCTACGGCGCGGGGCTGGAGCAAGTCGGTCAATACAGCTACCACGACAACAAGCGCACGTGGCTCGCCTCCGGCGGGCTCTACCAAGTGGAGCGTGCGGGCACCTCGGCCTTCGAGCACCGCACCCAGCTCATTCCCCTGCCCGGCGGAGCCACCGCGCGGCTCGTTGAGATCTACAACAACGGGTTCTTTGTCGAAGATTCCGGCAGCTACACCGTGGGCGACCACCTTGGCTCGGCCAGCCTTGTGCTCAGCCGCAGCGGAGCGATTGTCTCGGAGTTCAGTTTCGACGCATGGGGGCAGCCGCGCGATCCCGACACTTGGCAGAACCTCCCGCTCTTCAGCGCGTGGCCGGACTACCCCGCCGACCAGGGCTTCGGCGGGCACCGCATGCTCGGCGGCACGGGCCTCGTCCACATGGGCGGGCGTTTGTATGATCCCGGCACCGGGCGCTTTCTCTCCGCCGACCCCTTCGTGCAGGAACCCAACAACCTGCAAAACTACAACCGCTACACCTACGTTCTCAACAATCCGCTCAGCTACACGGACCCGAGCGGGTATTTCATTGACAAGGCTTGGGATTGGGCGAAATCAACCGTCAAAGGGGTGGCCAATGCAATCACATCGTGGGCACTTGCATCGATTCCGGTCATCGGTCCCTTTTTGGCAGTCGCCTTCAATGGCTATATGGGGTACCGTAGCGGCGGTTGGGCGGGGGCCGTTTACGGGGGGATGCAGGGATACTATGGCTATCGCAATCCCGGCGGGAGTTTCAGCCCGGGCTTCACCGATGCGCGGGAGAATCCTTGGGGCGATTTGTTCGAGGACGGTCTCTCTTACTATGACACCTACCGGTCGGTCCGGTATCTCTCCCGCAGGAGCGACCGATCTCCCGGAGTCTCCGAGCGGCTCGCTCGGATTCACTTTAGGATTTTTGTCAACCGGGAGGCCGCCATCGGCCGCGACTTTTCGGCCCACCTCGGGCGGGCCTATCTGGACGGGAGCTTCCCGGAAGATGCTGTCGACCTGGAGAATGCGTGGCAATTCGAGTTGAACGACCGGTTCGCCCTCCAGATCCGTATGGACCCGAATTACCGAGCTGCCGCATTTCTCCACTTCCAGCGGGTGGCGGCGCGCTTGGGTCCGGGCAAGCATCGGTTGCGCACCGATTGGCGGGTGCGTGGTGGATATGACTTCTCCGTGCGCTACTTACCGGAAATGAGTGATTTGGGGAACGCCCTCGGAGGAGCCTATTTCGGCGTTGCCGACGGGGTGCTCGTTGTGGGAGACTCGGAATGGTCTTTCACCGGCACCATGTTCCAGATCGATCATTACACGTTCAGACCCATAGGACGCGGGGGATACCGTTTGTTGCATGGGCATTACGCCGCCGCTCATTTCCTTGAGACACAAGGATACACGCAAGCATTTTGGCATTTGCAGCGGTGGGAGGATCAGTTCCAGTCCGGCGCGCATCCGTAGCCAATTTCCTTTCCCGAAACCTTCGATGAAATACCTGCCTTCAATTGTCATTATGATTTCGGCCTATATCTTCCTTACGGGTTGCCCCCAACACTTGGGCAAGATCTCGGAGCGTGTTTTGCAGGACAGCGGGCATGTGCCCGTGGAGATTTACTTCGAGAGCGCATTTCAAGGTCATATCAGGAGCGTCACCGTCCGCGATCCGGATTTGATTGGTTACCTGATGACATCGTTCCGGAATGAATCGGATGGGATCGGCGGACCGGGGCAGAGAGGCGTCAGCCTCAGCATTCGCTTTGTTTTCGAAGACCTCACGATCCGCACAAGCGGTCGAGTGCGGCGGCCCGCGAATATTATCAACCTAAGGATTGGTCACGACGGGGGAGATCAGACCGCCGTCAAACTCGTCGACCCTGTCCCGGAGCGGATCGAATGGATGTTCGATTTTCTGATCGATCCCGACAGCCGGGGTGAGGAGACCCTTGATTGAGGCGGGGTTGAGGAATTTCTGCGCTTCACTCCACTCAGCCCCCCGTCGCCGGGCTCATCGGCGGCGCTGTGGGGGCCGCTGCCAACGGGGCCACGGCGGGGGCCTTCATCAAGGGCATGGCCATCGGGTCCGTCGCGGGCATGATCGCCGTGCCCATCGCCGACGGGGCCGCCGCGTGGATGGGCTTCGCCGCCGACACCCTCGGCCACGCCATCGCCCACGGCACCGTCGTCGGGGCGCTCTCCAGCGCCATGACCGCCGCCGTCTACGGGCAGGACATCTGGAAAGCCATGCGCACCGGCGCCCTCCTCGGCGGCGGCACCGCGGCGGTGGTGCATTTGTATGGGCCGAAAGGACGGGCATCAGATCGGGGAACGGATGGGGATGACACCAGAAATGGGGTTTCCATAGGGGATCCGGAAGCGGGTGGCAGTATGATCATTGACCCGGAGACCGGATTGCCATTGGCGGGTTTAACTCGCTCTAGAGCAACTGGAAACTTCAGAACGGTTTTTGCCACTGGAGATCACTAGTGTCCAGCTAAGAGCGCTTGATTCGTTCGCAACACCCTCAATGTCAGCGTGATCCACGAATCCTAACGTGTCACGCATTTGAAATCGCTCCGGGCGTCCGGCTGAGACTGAATCGCAGCTCTATGAATCAAGGACGACTCATTTTCACCCAAATGATTGATCTTTTGGACCGCAAGGAACTCGAGCGTTGCCTGCAACGCTACCCGATGCCGCGCGCCAGCAGGAGCTTCAGCGGACGGGACCAATTCCTGACGATGGCATTCGCTCAGGCGACTTTCAGGGAGGGTCTTCGTGACATTGAAGCATGCCTGCGGGGAAGTCCCCATCTTTACGCGATGGGTATCCGCGGAAATGTTACACGAACGAACATCGCATATGCCAATGAGAACCGCCCCTGGCAAGTTTACGCCGATCTGGCCCAAGTCCTCATCCGCAAGGCCCGGCGCTTCTACAACAATGACGCCACCGAACTGAACTTGGATGAAATCGTCTATGCACTGGATTCCACTACGATTGATCTGTGCCTTTCGATGTTCCCTTGGGCGCAATTTCGTCAGACAAAAGCGGCGGTGAAGATGCACACGCAAATTGATCTGCGCGGCTCTATCCCAGTGTTCATCAGCATTACAGACGGAAAAGAGCATGACGTCCACTTCCTTGACCGGATCATGATCGAGCCGGGGAGCATCTATGTCATGGACCGTGCCTATGTTGATTTTGTGCGCCTCTACCGCATCCATTGCGAGCGGGCCTTCTTCGTCACCAGGGCAAAGAAAAACATGCGCTTCTATGTAGTGGAATCCCGGCCGGTCGACCGGTCCGCCGGGTTGCGTTGCGATCAAACGATTCGCTTGAACGGTCCCAGGAGCAAACACCTCTACCCGGACAAGCTCCGTCGGATTCGGTTCATTGATCCCGAAAGCGGAGCGAACTTGGTCTTCCTGAGCAACAACTTCAAATTGCCCCCACCGGTGATCGCGGCCATCTACAAGAGCCGTTGGCACATCGAACTCTTCTTCAAGTGGATCAAGCAAAACCTGCGCATCAAGGCCTTCCATGGCACGAGTGAAAACGCCGTGAAGACCCAGATCTGGATCGCCATATGCGTCTACCTCTTGGTCGCCTGCTTGAAAAAAGTCCACCGGATAGACCAGAGTCTGAGCCGGATTCTGCAAGTTATCAGCGTAAATGTGTTTCAGAAAGACCCTCTACATCAACTACTTAGGGAGTTCTCCACAAGCGCACACGGGGATGGCGATTCTAACCAATTGATATTCAACGGGTTTTAACTGGACGCTAGTGACTGGAGATATTTCATCCGATATTTTTGGATTTTCGTTGAGAGAGGGGCAGTTCGTCCATCAGGTTGAAATTGCCAATTTAACAACCGGGGATGTCCAGTGGTTGACAACCGCAACGGGAACTTTTTCTGCAAACAGTTTATCTCCGAGTCTTCATGTCTCAGTTGCGTCTGGAAGCTTGTCTTATTTGGTTGTTTATGGAGAGCTTCCGTCTGTGATGAATGGAAATTTCAGTTTGATTTCTTATGTGTCTGGTCCATCAAGAGGAACCATTGTTTTCGACGGAGTTTCTCCGGTTGGATATGGAGGTTCGGTGTTTTGGTCGCGAAACATAAGGCTGTATCGTGGAAAGGCCCCGGGTGTTCGATATAGCTTGACGAATATTAGGATTGAGGGTTTTGATCGGGGAAGTGTTAGAGTTGAGAATCGTTAACAATTATATTAAATGAAGAGTGGAAATAAGGTCAAACTCGCCGTTATCTCGCTT
>SKLD01000456.1 GCA_007123395.1 Opitutales bacterium | reverse complement strand
GGATTTTCCAATTCCTCCAAACGGGACTCCCACACAATTCCCACACTTTTGTGTCCAAACGGGTCCAATTCAGTCCAAATCTGGGGGTTTTGCCTTATTTACTCAAAAGGTTCGAAAACCCGCTTAAACAACTGATTTACAACACCTTAGGAATGGTGCGGGCAGAGGGAATCGAACCCTCGATTCAAGCTTGGGAAGCTCACGTATTACCTCTATACTATGCCCGCGTGGAGAGAAACACAGGGAGGATTGAAGTGGGTGCGGTGTCGGGTTGGCAATGGAAAAATGGAGGATTTTGCGTTGCCTTGGGGCGGAACCGGGGGCGGAATGGCAGGCTTTGCCATGGCGACGAGCGGACGCAAACGGACACCGATGATGCAGCAGTACGAGGAGGTGCGGCGGCAGTTGCCGCCGGGCAGCCTTCTGCTCTTCCGCCTCGGCGACTTTTATGAGATGTTCGACGACGACGCGCGCCTCGGCGCGCAGTTGCTGGGCATCACGCTGACGCAGCGCAACGGCCAGCCCATGGCGGGGATCCCCTACCATGCGGCGGACTCGTATATCCAGCGTGCGCTGGCGGCGGGCCGGAAGGTGGCGATCTGTGATCAGGTGGAGACACCGCGGCCGGGTCAACTCGTGAAGCGCTCGCTTACGCGCATCCTCACGCCGGGGACGACGCTGGAGGACCACCAACTCGACTCGCGCCGGCACCAGTATTTGCTCGCCCTTGATTTTCCGGGCAAGCGCGCGGGGGGGATGGCGGCGGCATGGCTCGACTTGAGCACGGGGGATTTCGCCGTCGCCCATGAGGCTGGGCCGGACGCCCTCCTCAGCGCCATGACCTCGCTCGATCCGCGCGAGATCCTCGTGCCGGAGGGCGCGCCCAAGGCATGGGCGGAGGCGGGCGTCGACGCGCACTGGCTGGAGGCGCTGGAGCCGCTCCTGACCGGGCGCACGGTTTCGGAGGTGCCCGGCTTTCACTTCGACGCGCCCGACGGGGCGCGGGCCGTCATGGAGACGCTCGGGGTGCTGAACCTCGAGGGCTTCGGGCTGGCGAAGGACCATCCCGGTCTCGGTCCGGCGGGCGCCCTCCTCGCCTACGCCACGGAGACGCTGCGCGAGCGACCCGAGAACCTCAGCCGCGTGCGCGTCTACCGCGCCGCCGAGACGCTCCTCATCGACCCCGCCACGCAGCGCAATCTGGAGATTTTCCGTTCGTCCGCGAACACGCGCGAGGGCTCCCTCCTCGCCGCCATGGACCGCGCCGTGACCGCACCCGGCTCGCGCCTCCTTGAATCGTTCCTCGCCGCCCCGCCCCTCGACCTCGACACGGTGCGCGGGCGCCAGCAATGCGTCGGCGAGCTGCTCGAAGCCCCCGCCGTGGCAGGCGAGCTGCAGGACTACCTGCGCTGCGTGCGCGACATCCCTCGCATTCTCTCGCGCCTGCGCAATCGGCTGCGCAACCCGCGCGAGCTGGGCGCGATCCGCGACACCCTCCAGCAGCTCCCCGCCCTGCGCGAAACCCTCGCGGCTTTCGACGGCCCCGCCCTCGCCGTCCTCGCGGGGCGCATCGGCGAGTTCGCGGACCTCCGCCAGCTCCTTGAGCAGAGCCTGCGCGAGGAGCTGCCCAACCAGCTTCAGGAGGGCGGGTACATCGCCGACGGCCACGACGAGGAACTTGACCGCCTGCGTTCGCTTACCCGCGACTCCAAGGAGTGGATCGCCCGCATGGAGGCCGACGAAGCCGCCCGCACGGGTATCAAAAAGCTGCGCATCCGCTTCAACAACGCCTTCGGTTACTTCATCGAGGTGACCAAGGCCAATCTCCACCTTGTCCCCGACGACTACATCCGCAAGCAGACGACGGTCAACTCGGAACGCTTCTACACCCCCGCGCTGAAGGAGAAGGAAAAGGAAATCCTCCACGCCGACGAAAAGGCCGTCGCCCGCGAGGAGCGGCTCTTCCGCGGAATCGTCGACCATGTGCTGGAGCAGGCCGACGCTCTCGAAGCCACCGCCGCCGCCCTTGCCGAGCTGGACCTCTTCATCGGCTGGGCCGTCCTTGCGCGCGAGTGGGACTACTGCCGCCCGGAACTGGACGAGAGCGACGTCCTTGAGATCGAGGCGGGCCGCCACCCCGTCGTCGAACAGACGATGCGAGCGGAGCGCATCAAAGGTCTGCCCGGCGAGCACGACTTCGTTCCCAACGACACCGCGCTTGGCGCAAGTGGAGAACAGGTTGCCATTATCACAGGACCGAACATGGCGGGCAAGAGCACCTACATCCGCCAAGTCGCCCTTATCACGCTCATGGCCCAGGTCGGCTCGTGGGTGCCGGCCAAGCGCTGCCGCGTGGGCCTTGTCGACCGCATCTTCTCACGTGTGGGCGCGAGCGACGAACTCGCGCGCGGAAATTCCACCTTCATGGTGGAGATGAACGAGACGGCCAACATCCTCAACAACGCCACCGAACGCAGCCTTATCATCCTTGATGAAATCGGGCGCGGCACGAGCACCTACGACGGACTGAGCATCGCGTGGGCCGTCGTCGAGCACATCCACGGCACGGGCGCGGCGGGCCCGCGCACGCTCTTCGCCACGCACTACCACGAACTCACGCAAATCGACCGGCAGCTTAAGCGCGTGCGCAACCACTGCGTGGCCGTAAAGGAGTGGAACGACCGCATCATCTTTGTGCGGCAGGTCGTGCCCGGCGCGGCCGACCGCAGCTACGGTATCCAGGTCGCCCGCCTCGCGGGCCTGCCCGGCACCGTCATCAACCGCGCCAAAACCATCCTTGCCAAGCTTGAGAGCGAGGACTCCTCCCACAACCTCCTGCGCCTGCGCATGAAGGAAAGCAAAGCCCGTGGCGCCCGCGGCGAACCCGACGACAGCCAACTGCATTTATTTTGAACCGATGAACGACGAAGTCCCCGGACTCCACGACGAAAAGGGCCGGAAAATCGGATACGTCCCCCGCGCGAAGAACGAAGCCCTCGCCCGCCTCATGGATGCGGGAAAGCTGCTCTTCGGCAAACTCGTCGCCAAGGAATGGAAGGACAACTGGCTGC
>SKLD01000268.1 GCA_007123395.1 Opitutales bacterium | reverse complement strand
CCTCGACCCGCAGAGCGTGCCCGACGGGCCCCCCGTCTCCCTCGCCCCGCCGCCGGTGCGCATGGAGCGCGACGGGCAGGGGCAACTCGTCTTCCGCATGGACTTCCCCGGCGACTACGCCCCCCACCTGCGCTTCCGCCTCCAGAAAACCGACGACCTCGCCGCGCCCTTCACCGACCATGGCGTCGACGCCGCCCCCACCGGCGCGGACGAACTCGGCCTCCTCATCCCCGAGCCCGCCCAGTGGCCCGTCTTCTACCGCTTCAAAATGTCGCTCCGGTGAGCGGGTCGTCCTTCACAAAGGTCTCCAGCCTAAGGGCGGGATGCAACCACGTAGTTTATGATGGACTCGGATAGGTTCGACCCTTCTTTGCCGTCCGGAGGACGAAAAGTAGTCGGAGGGATTCATCCCCATCATCCTTGAAATTTCGGAGCCAGAATCTGGATTTTCAAGGTTAGACGGCGGTTCCAGTTCCATCTCTGTAAAATCCTTGCCTATGGCAACCGTGTGGTTACTGTAATCACATCATGAAAACGATTGAATTATCCCTCGCGCGGATTGGCAATTCGCGGGGTATACGTCTTCCCGTCGATTTGATCCGCAAGCATTCGTTGGAGCCCGGGGTGATTTTGGAGGACCGTGGACACGAGCTGGTGCTTCGCCCGAAAGATAGCGGGCGACGCCTCTCGTGGGAGCAAACCGCGCGGGAGATGGCTGCCGCGGGCGAGGATTGGAGCGATTGGGAGGGCGTAGGGGGCGACGGACTGGAGTCGGCTCCATGGCAGGAACCGGAGCCTTCCGGGGAAAGCCCCGCTAAGTCGGAAAACACGCCCCCGCCGGCCCGACGCAAACGATGAAGCGCGGTGAAATCTATTGGGCTCGGCTGGATCCCGTGGAAGGCAGCGAGATGAGCAAGACCCGGCCGTGTGTGGTTGTGAGCCGCAATGAGTTGAATGGCCTCCTGCCGACGGTTGTTGTATGCCCTCTGTCGAGCGTCGTCCGCCCGAGATGGCGCACGCGGCTGCAAGTCCGTTGCGATGGCCGTCCGGCGGACATTTGCGCGGAGCAAATTCGCACGGTGAGTAAAGCCCGCTTGGACGGACGGTTGGGTGCGCTCACCCGAACGGAAGTGGCTGCCTTGTGCGCACTCCTGACCGAGATGTACGGCACGCCCTGAGCCGCAGGGGTTTCACAGGAGCCAGCACTCCGCGCGCGTGAACCAAATGGATGGAAGCTTCTGGCTATTCGCTAGCCCGCATAAACATTGAAGTTTCGTGAAAGTGCGGAGCGGCGCAGTGGATTCGGTAGCCTCAGTTGATGGCCGCGGCGGACGGGCGGTCGTCGGTCCCGACAACCTCAAGCGAAACCTGCCGGCCCATTGAACCATCGGAGAAGCTCAGCCCGTAGCGACGGAGCCACGCCTCCGTCGCCGCAATTACGCGACGCATCCCGGTTCCCGGCCAGCACCCCGTCCGCTACTACGGTGCCTGCAGCAACCGCGCCCGAGGCGAACGTCGCCAAGCCCCTCGCGACGACCCGATCCCCAGTGCCGCTGGCACACCCCTGCCAACCCGGCGCGCCTATGCCGATTTCGCCAGCGAGCGTGAAGCCGGAAACCACGGACGACGGGCCGAAGCCTATGACCACGGCCAGCCGCATGGAGACCAAAAGCCGGCAAAAACAAAGTGGAAGCGTAACTTTCCGGCCGTGCGTCACCGAAAAGGCCTAACTACGGTTGCCGAAGACAGCAAATCGATCCTTGGGCGAGTAAAAATTTTCGTTGCAAGAGCCAAATTCAAGCGACAACTTCGAAACGGTTCATGGGAAACGCAATTGAATCTCCTATCAAGAAAATGCAATGTTTATGCGCTACCTCACTTGTTTCTTCTTATTAGGTGGCTTGCCAGGTATCCTGCACGCCAATGCATATTGGAATGACTTCCAGTATGTCATCATGGAAAACCGCGCAATCATCACGGGCTATGCGGGCTCCGGCGGAGTGGTAGAGATTCCCGTTGAAATTGAAGGAAAGCCCGTCACAGAGATCGGAGACAATGCTTTCCTTTTCAATACTGACATCGAGCGGGTGATAATTCCCGAGGGTGTGCTTCGCGTTGGAACCTATGCATTTCTGGGGAGTTTCTTGCTTTCCGAGGTGTCCGTTCCCGCCAGCGTCACGGAGATAGGGCACCGGGCTTTTGGGGAGGCGCCAAATCTAGTAAACATCGATGTTTCCGAAGCCAATCCAGAATTTGCTGGCGAAGGGGGACTCCTCTTCAGCAAAGACAAAACCATCCTGTTGCTCGCCTCCGCAGCCTACACGGGTGAATTCACCGTGCCAGATTTCGTCGAGATCATTTGGGATTCAGCGTTCTACGGAAATACCGGTCTCACAGAGGTGGTCATTCCCGAGGGGATCACGCACATTGAAGAGGCAGCGTTCTTCGCATGCACCGGACTTCAGCAGATACACCTCCCCAACAGCCTTGAAACAATTGGAGACCGTGCCTTCATGACGACGTTTGCTTTGGAAAGCGTAACGCTTCCGGGAAATGTCTCCCACGTAGGAGACGGCGCCTTTGCCCGCTCCACAGCTCTCGCCGATATTTTTGTCGCTGGCGACAACGAGTGGTTTTCCAGTGTGGATGGTGTACTCTTTGACAAGAGCGAGACTGTTCTTCGGCAGTATCCCGGCAACCGCTCCGGCCCGTATACGATACCGACCGGCGTTGTGGAGATTGCGAACAAAGCGTTTTGGTACGCCGGCGGGCTTTCCGCCGTCGACATCCCTTCCACGGTTCGACGGATCGGATCGCGTGCATTTGCCAACACCCCTGTCACAGCAGTAGGCATTCCGTCCAGTGTGGAGATCTTGGGGGAACGCGCGTTCGGCAATTGTCATCTCCTAACCCGAATCGAAGTCGCGGCCGAAAATGCATGGTTTTCAAGCGATGACGGGATCCTGCTGGACAAGCATCAGTCGGTGTTGATTCAGTTTCCGAGCGGGCGTTCGGGAGGGTATGTTTTACCGGACACGGTTGTCGAAGTTGCCAACCACGCCTTCTCGGGAGCAGGCAACCTT
>SKLD01000210.1 GCA_007123395.1 Opitutales bacterium | reverse complement strand
TGCTCCCCCGCCGCCTGGATGACACCGCCATTGTCGGAAGAGAAGATGATATAGGTCGTCTCGATGAGCTTTTTCCCCGGGTGGCGGGGATCCGGGGTTGCTTCGAGATAATCGAGCACGCGCCCGAGGCTCCAGTCGAGCTTGTCGACCATGGCCGCATAGTACGGATTCCGTTGCCCCGGTTGAGGAAACGGACCGGGGTCCTCGGGGAACGGCAGGCCGAGCAGGTCGCAATATTTCTGCAGCAACTCGCGGCTGCGCGTTTGGACCGGCGTATGCACCAACCAGTGGGAAAGGTAGAGGAAGAACGGATGCTCCTTATTCGCTTCGATGAAGCCGAGCGCATCCTCGGTGGTCGCGTCGTAGGGGTAGCCATCGTCACCGATGCGGTAGGGATCCTCCGGATCATCGGTGGCGAAATCGGACAGGCGGTCGGGCAGCATCCGCGCCGAGACACCCAGCGAACGGCCCATCCATGTAAAGCCCTGATCCATGGCCGTGGGATAGGCATTGTGCTGCACGGCGACGTGCCATTTCCCGGAGACGCCTGTGCGGTATCCCGCGGCGCGAAGGGCGTCGGCGATGGTTGTTTCCCCGACATCAATGCGTCCCGGATACCATGGATCCATGTGGGAGGCCTGTTGCCGCGTCGACGGCGGAATCCCGCCGTAAACATGGGTCAGGCCGGTGCGCGCGGGGTGCTTGCCGGTCAAGAGGGCCCCGCGGGTCGGGGAGCAGGTCGGCGCGGAGGCATAGCCGTCGTGGAAGTTCACACTGACCGCGGCGAGGCGATCGACGTTCGGCGTCGCCCATGGGGTCGGGTCGTCGACGTCGTTGAGACTGGTGTCCTGCCAGCCAAGGTCGTCGGCGAGAAAGATGATGAAGTTCGGGCCGGCGTGCGGCTGCGGAAAGGTCTTCGGGGTGACCCCGGCCGCCGCCCCCGCGAGAAGAATCGCATCTTCGGTGAAAATTACCTGCGGCAGGGGTTCGTCGAAATCCTCGAGGATGACGTCTTGAAGAGACCATGCGCGCATGGGTTTGCGGGCGTGGACGAGGACGACGGGGCGCTCATCCAGATCGCCCCCGAACATGCCGCGGCGCACAACGATCCGCGATCCCTCCTGGTTGTTGAAGTAGCGGTCGACCTCGACGGGCGTGACGCCGTCGGCATCGAGTTCGAAGACCAGATCGGCGCCGGGACCAATGGTGACGCTTTCACCCCGTATGTAGCGGGCCGCCGATCCGCGCACAACCAACTCGGCGGTCGACCCGGGGCGGGAAAGAAAGAGGTGCCTGCCCCAGTGGAAACTCCCGCCCGAGATGACAAGGCGGGCGGTGGCATTCGGCTGGATGAAAGCCGCCTCCGTCAGATCCTGAATGCGGAGGCCGCCGCCAGTGACTTCAAGGGTGCCCCTCGCATTCGCCGGACCCACCGCCATGTTCAGGCTGAAGAGACGCAGCTCCCCGCCCTCCTCAATCCGCAGGATCCCGCCGTTCTGGTTATTGCCGAGGCGCAGCAGGCCGACGGGTGTTTGCACCGGTTCCCTCACCCGCGCGACGCGATCGACGAGGCCGCCGCCGCCCACGATCGCGGTCGAGCCGAGCGGCGGCAATTGCCCCGTGGACCAATTGTCCGCTTCGCTCCAGTCGCCCTCAGCCACCCGGAAAACGGGGGGCTGAGCGGAGAGCGCGCCGCACAGGAGGACCGATGCCATGCCCTTCCATGCGATCAAGCCTGTTGGTTTCATTCGAGATCCCCCGTCCGCGGCATGCGCCAATGCATGCGCCCGGCAAACGGCGGTGCCTTCCCGTGATCCGGCACCTTCTCGTTGTACCATTTCATGAGGCGGTTCTCCAAGCGCTCCAAGACATCCAACTCATAAAGTGCGACATTCTCGGTTTCATTGGGTGTGCGCGCCAGGTTATAGAGTTCCTTGCGGTCACCGTCCGGATTCATAAGGAGCTTCCAATCTCCGTCGCGGATGGCGAGTCGCGGGCTCTTCTGGATGTCCCGCCCCCAATTGCCGAAGCGATACTCCCAGAACAGAGGTCCGTCACGTTCCGGAATGGGCTCGCCGAGGAAGGCGCGCGACATGTCCAATCCACTGATTTCCGGATCGTCGACCATCGGCACGCCGGCGAGGGTCGCCAGCGTCGGCATCATGTCAATGGCGGAAACAACCGTCTGGTCATCCACCACGTTAGCCGGAAAGCGGCCCAGCCAATTGGCCACGAGCGGCACGCGGATGCCGCCTTCGTACAGACTTGCCTTCGTCCCGCGGAACGGCCCCGTGAGACCTGCCCCTTCATGCCCGGTGTTGCGGCTCCAGAGCGGAGACGGGCCATTGTCGCTTGAGTAGAGAATGATCGTGTCCTCGCGAATCCCCGCCTCCTCGAGGGCCTCGACAATCCGCCCGACCGCCGTATCAATGGCGGTGATAATGGCATAGTAGACCGTCAGGGAGCTGATGAACTCCTGCCGCGGCTCCTGCACGCCCCAGAGTGCGGAGTGCTCCTTGTAGAGTTCCATCATCTCCCTCGTGGGTTCGAGAATTGCGTGTGGATCATGGAACCAAAGGTTCAGGAGGAAGGGCTTATCCTTGTATTCATCGATAAACTCGACCGCGCGGTTGGCAATGATCTCGCTCTTGTTCGCGTTCGTCATGCGCTCGCCCGGGCGGTTCATCCGCGGGCCGGTGCTGTGGGTAGTGCCGCTGACCTGCACACCATATTCCGAGGGCGGAGGCGCGGCAGGATTGCCCTCCGGATCGCGCCAACCGATGTGCCACTTGCCGTAGTGACCGGTCACATACCCTGCGGCCGCGAATACATCATACATTGTCGGGATATTCGGATCCAGCCATGGCACGCTGTTGAACTGGTCCCCGGCGGGTCCGCCGATGGCGTAGTGGACACCGGTTTCCGCTGAATGCCGCCCTGTGATCTTGGCCGCCCGCGATGGCGAGCAGACCGGCGAAGCCACATAGAACTGAGTGAAGCGCATACCCTCGCGGGCTAATGCATCGATGTGCGGCGTTTGGATGTGCGGATGCCCGTACGACCCCAGATCGCCCCATCCCTGATCG
>SKLD01000366.1 GCA_007123395.1 Opitutales bacterium | reverse complement strand
TTCGAAGGGACGGCGGCGGGAGTCGTCGCGGGCGGTGAGGAGCAGGAGGGCGAACCCGGCCTCCGTTTCGAGGACGGGGCTTAGGGTGCCGGGCGCTTCGAGGGCGAAGGCGGCGTCGACGACGGCGGCGGTCCACTCCGGCATATACGTGCCTTCGATCCACCAGCCGAGGTCGCCGCCGTGGTAGCGGGTGGGCTGGTGGGCGGAGTGGCGCACGGCGAGTTCGGCGAAGCGGCGGGGGCGGTCGTCGGAGGGAAGGGCCTCAAGTACGGCGCGGAGTTCAACGGCGGTTTCACGGCGCGCGTCGCGGGCGGCGGGGTCCATGGATGCCGGTGCCTCAACGAGGAGGATCGCCGGACGCACGCGGGCGGGCACGCGGAAGGCCTTGGGATCGGCCTCATAGCGGGCGCGCAGCTCGTCTTCCATCGGCTCGGCGGGCGGAGGGAGCGCGTCTTCGATCTCCGTGCGCACGCTTTGCGCGAGCATGCGCTCGAAGCGGTGGCGCATGCGCGGGTCTTCGTAGAGGCCGCGCCGACGGGCCTCGGCGAGGTGCAGGCGGTGGTCGATGAAGGCGTCGAACCGGCGCGCGCGGGATTCCGCGCTGATGTCGTGCCCCTCGAATTCGAGCCACGCGTCGAACTCCGCGAGGGTGACGGGTTCGTCCGCGATCTTGGCAATGATAATGGGATCGTCGGGGTGTTCCGCGCAGCCGGTGAGCACGGCAGCGGCGAGAAAAAGCGCGGCGAGGAGGCGGAGTGCGGACATTCCTGTCCGCTTTGCGGTAGGCGAGCGCGTTGCCGGGGACAGGAATGTCCCCTCTCCGCGCGTTGCGGGGGCGGCTTGCGGCGACACTCGCGGAGCCGGTGTCCTTCTGTCCCGAGGTTGCGAACGGAGTGCGGACATTCCTGTCCGCTCTGCGGTAGGCGGGCGCGTTGCCGGGGACAGGAATGTCCCCTCTCCACAGGCGGTTCCTTTCACGGATCGGTTTTCCGGACGGCGAGGCGGAAGTAGCTTTGGTCGGTGCCGTTGTCTTCGGGGACGATGAGTTCGTCGATGTCAGTGGCTTCGGTGACTTGGACGGTGCGGACGGGTACCCATTCGCTCATGTCGTCGCTGGCTTCGACGACGATCTCGACGCCCCAGCGGGGGACGGCGGGCTGTGCCCATGCGAGGTGCAGGGCGGGGTCGCCGCCGTAGTCGGCGGGATCGCCGCGCAGGCGCTCGGCGGCGAGGTGGCGGTCGGGCACGTTGGGATCGGTGTCGAGGAGGAACTCGATGAGGTTTTTCACGCCGTCGCCGTCGGGATCGGCGCCGGGCGCGGCGTCGTCGCCGGAGAGGCCGTGGCCTGCCGCCCACGCCGCGTAGGTGGCGAAGAAGACGTTGGGGTTGGTGCCCGCTTGGTAGTGCCGGATGTTTTCGATACCGTCGCCGGTGGGGTCGGCCCCGGCGGTGGTGGGGTCGAAGGGGTCGAGGTCGTGCATCTCCGTCCACCAGTCGGGCAGGCCGTCGCCGGAGGTGTCTTCGAAGGGGTGAGTGAGGAGGAGGTCGAGGCGCAGGATTTTGCCGCGGTCGGCTTCGGCGTAGTGGAAAACGGGGTCGGCCTCGGTGCCGTCGGCGAAAAGGATTTCTGCGCCGTGGCCGTCGACGACGGGCTGGCCGAGAGCGACCTCGCCGGGATCTTCGTTGGCTTCGATGGCGGCGTTGGCGGTGAACCCGCCGGGCACGCGCTCGACGGGGATTTCGAGCCGGTAGGAGAAGGTCTCGCCGACGGGCCGCAGGGAGGTCTCGATAGTGAAGGGCGCTGCGTCACTGTGCGGGGTGACGGTCCATTCGAGGCTGCCCGATTGCAGGAGCAGCTCGTAGCCGTCGCCGCGGTGCAGGACCTTGCCGTGGAGGAGGACAGGCGGCTCGGCGAAGCCGCCGTGCAGGGCGGCGGCGAGGGTGAGCGCGCAGGCGGCCGGGAGTGCTTTCGGTATTCGCATGTCGGAGTGCCTTAGTTGCCGGAGTAGGCGTAGGTTTGGAAGAAGATTTTGATGTCGCTGATACCATCCGAGCCGCCGGTTCCGATGAAGGTTTCGAGGCCTTGTTCGGGATCGGCGAGGAGGGTGCCGCCCGGAATGATGATGAGCCATTCGGTGTTCCATACGGAGCGCCCGATGAGACGGCTGTCGGCGACCATCTCGGAGAGATCGAAGCCGCCGTCGTGGTAGGCGCGGAACCGCGAGTAGCGGCGGTGCGTGCCCATCGTGGTGTCGAGGGTGTCGCTGCCGGGTATCCAATCGGGACGGTTGAGTTCGAGTCCGCCGACAGGGAAGGGGATGGGTATGCGCTCGTCGATGATCTGGAACTCGCGGGTGGCGAGGGTGTCGCCGCGCGGCGAGCGGAGCAGGTCCATGCCCACGGGAATGACGTAGATGCGCGGGGTGGCGGAGAGCCCGGTGCCGTCGTAGTTCTCGAACCACACGCCGAGGGAGCGGATCTTCGTGGAGAAGTTGCTCGGGTCGTAGGCGCTGTCGCCGCCCCCGAGCGTGCGCCCGAAGAAGTTGTGCCCGAAGGTGATGTCGCTGCTGAAGCGGATGACGATGCCCGGTTGCGGACCCGCCGCCTCGGGGGCGAAAGGCCGCGCGTAGCGGCGGAACTCCGGCACCTGCCAGAGGTCGTCAACGCGGTGCCGCGCGAGGGTGTCGCGCCATGACTCGCCGGAGTCTTCGCGGATGCGGAAGAGTTCGCGGCGCAGGGAGAAGCGACCGGTCTCGACCTGCGGGTTGTTGAAGCCGAGCTGCCCCTTGAGGACGGCGAAGTTCTGCTGCATGCGCGCGAGGGGATCGGAGAGCCCGTGCATGCCGTGGATGGGCGTGCCTTCGATGAACTGGCCGATGGCGCGCTGGCGGATGATGTCCTCGATGAAGCGCGCGCCGGAGGCGGAGTCGCCGCCGACGAGGTTGGTCTCGTAGTCGTAGGTCTTGGCGGCGAGGTAGACGTAGCGGGCGGCGAGATCGAAGGTGGCGCGGTATTTCTGCAGGGCGTCGTTGCGGAAGAGGCGGAAGGTCATGTCCTGGTAGCGGTTGACCTGCGTGGCCCCGGCGACGCGGCGGCGGAAGGCGGCGCGCTTTTCGAGGATGCGGTCGCCCTCGGCGACGGCCTGGCGCACGTGCCCGAGGGCGGCGTCGAGTTCGAGCCGCTTCTGGTAGATGTCGATGCGGTAGGCCACTTCCTCGCGCACCATCTCCTCGATGAGTTTGAGGCGCTGCTGCACTTCGAAGGCAAACTCCGCCTTCTGGATCTCGAGGGCGGTGGTCAGCTCGACGCGCTCCTTGGCGAGTTCGAGCGAGTTGCGCGTGACGTCGGCGGTGAGCGAGATGCCGCCCATGACGGCGTCGGCGGTGGCGCGGGTGATCATCACGGCCGCGCGCGCCACGGAAGTCGCGTCGGAGGCGAGCCCGACGACAGTGGGAAACGCCTCGACGACAGCCTCGGAGAAATTCGCCGTGATCTCGCGGCCGAGTTCCATGGCGGCCTGCGTGGCGTAGGCGCCCGCGATGATCTTGTTAAGGGTGATAATGCGGTCGCGTTGCTTGTCGAGCAGGCTGATCTGGGTCGCCTGCATGCCGAACTGGGCCTCGAGGAGCTGGACCTCGTCCTCAATGCTCTGGACGTGGCGCCGGTGGGCGTCGAGGGCGCGCAGGAGTTCGACCTCGAGTTCGACCATCGTGCCGAGGGCCACTTGGATGGCGCCCGGCGCGCGGCGGCTGCCCATGTCCGGGGTGGCTTGGAAGGCCCAGCCCGAGCCGGTGTCCTCCGTCGAGCTGAGAACGTAGTCGATTTCGAGGAGCGCGCCGTCGTCGTCGTAGGTCTCCACGGCGGGGGCGTCCGTGGTGAAGTAGTGGGCGTAGACGTCGTCGAGTGATTCGCTGCCTTCCGGCGCGCTGAAGCGCATGCCCTCGAAGAAGGCGGTGAAGCTGTCGTCCGGCTCGGGGATGGAACCGAGGACGGAGGCGGTGTCGACATAGAGGTATTTGTAGAGGTCGGGGCCGTCGTAGCCGCTCGGGTACAGTTGTCCGGGGCCGATGTCGCCGGCGTAGGGGTAGCCGTAGATTTCGATAAGGCGGTTTTTGAAGTGCAACTCTTCCCCGCGGATCTCGCGGGCGAAGTCGTCGGCGGAGACCTGGAGGCGGCGTAGCCGGTTGGAGAGGTCGTTGGCGTAGTCCCAGAGCAGGCGCGCGTTGTCCGTGGCGGTGAGGGCGCGCGTGAAGATCTGCTCAAAGTGGGTCTCTCCGTCATCCACGCGGGAGGGGTCGATGTCGAAGGGCACGGCATCACCCTCGGCGATGCCCAGCGGGTTGAGGCCGCGGTCGGACTCGTCGAGCCGCGCCTGCACGGTGGCAAAGGAAGCGGGGATCTCCCGCAGGGCGTCGACCGTCTGCCGGTCGATGCGGGCGAGCCCGGAGGGCGTGCCGCCAAGTTCGGGATTGAGGTGGGCGTCGTGCGTTTCCGGCAGGACGGCGTTGGCCACCGCCCAGTCGAAGTAGGCGCCCTGCCCGGCGCGGCGCGCCCAGTCGTCTACGCCCCACGCGCGCCCGGTGTCGGTGTCGCGGTAGCCCTGCCACTGCCCGGCGGGGTCGGCGGTGTAGCGCTCGCGGTAAGTGAGGTTGACGATCTCCGCACCGGCGCGGGCGCGCCCGGCGGCGGCGCGGGCAAACTTCTGCTCATCGTAGTAATCGACCTCCACTGCGATGCCGCCGACGGTCGTTGCCTGGGCGCGGGGCACCCAGTCAAACTCGGGGTGGCGCAGGAGGCGGTAGTGACTCTTCAAGG
Organism: Opitutales bacterium; assembly: GCA_007123395.1. Classification (GTDB taxonomy): domain Bacteria; phylum Verrucomicrobiota; class Verrucomicrobiia; order Opitutales; family Oceanipulchritudinaceae; genus SLLG01. Next base: position 6,687 of record SKLD01000366.1, on the reverse strand, counting down.
CGGTGAGGTAGTGGCCCCATGCGTCGCCGTGGCCCTGCGGGTAGAGGATGCGGGCGTCTTCCTCGGTGATGAATCCGTCGTCCGTTTGGTCGGTGATACCATAGTTCTGCACGTAGGCGGGCTCGCCCTCGAGACCGCCCGTGAAGTTCCAGAAGAGGCGGTTGTAGACAGGGGCGACCGAGACACTCGCGCCGGAGCCGTCGCGGCCGCGCAGGAGGGCGAGTTCCTCGTGCAGGAGGGAAGGCTGCTGGTTGGCAAAGGCGTGCAGCGAGGGCGCGAGAGCCCCTACCTCGCCGTCGGTCGTGGTAAAGCCGATGGTCGGATCCTGGGCGTCGGCGTAGGCCTCGTTGGCGAGGAGCATGTAGAGATCGGAGACGCGCGTGGCGGCGCGCAGGAGGGCGTTGTTGACGGCGGCGTTGGTCGCGGGGTTGGAGGCCTCGATGCTCAGGGCCATGCCGCGGCGCAGGACCGTTTCGTAGAGTTCGATGAGGCCGACCTGCTGGAGGAACTCGGGGTCGCTGCTGAGGGCGACGGGTCCCTCGAAGCGCTGCCCGGCCTGCCGGATCATACTCGTGTAGGACTCGGCGGGCGATGTATGGAAATCGGCGATACGTTGCTCGAAGGGATTGATACCCTCGAGCACCCGGTCGATCCAACCCTGCACGAGGAGGGGCTCGGGCTCGGGAGCGCCCTCGCTCTGGCCGATCCAATCGGAGGCGAAGGGATCATTGTCGGCGGCGAGTTCTTCGTAGCCGGAGTAGCGGGCGAGCACCCAGAGATTACCGAGCGTGCGCAGACCCGGGCCGCCGATGGTGATCTCGTGCAGGCCGTCGCCGGCGTCGAGCGGCGTCCAGCCCTCGCCTTCGGGATTGTCCTGCGGGGGAGCGGGCGGGGGTGTGCCCTCGTCCGCGAAGATGTAGAACCACTCGAAAGCGATGTGCGAGGGATCGCCGCCGAAATCAAAGGCGTGGCGTATCCACACCCGTTCCTCAAGGGCGTTGTCGCTCGGAATGACAAAGATCCTGCCGTCGCCGGGCGGCGTGCGCACCTCAATGATGTGCAGGGAGACGGGCCCGCCGGCGTCGGGGTCGTTATTCTCCGCGAGGGTAATGTAGCCGGTGCCGCGGGCGAGACCGGCGGAGAGACCGAGGTTGCCGGGCAGGTCCTCGAAGCGGAGGTTGTCGTCGTCGCCGCGCACGATACCGCTGAGGACGGCGTCGTCGGGCTCGCCGTCGCCGTCGAGGTCGATGCCGTTGGGGTTGCGCGTCTTGACGAAGAGGCGGTCTACGGCGTCCTCCCAAACGTCCGAATCTTCGGACGCATCGACGGCCTGGGCGCGCTCCGCCGGGGTGAGGATATTGGGCAGGCGCACCGGCGGGGTGATGAAGGTCAGCTCTTCGCCGCGGAAGGCGAGCAGCGGTTCGACGGGGTTCTGCGCGTTGAGGCGCAGGCGCCCGCGCAGGCTTTGCGGCAGATCGGGTATGGTGAAATAGCCGCCCGTGGAGGGCCCGAGGGCGAGGGTCTCGCCGTCGGCGAGGACGAGGGTGAGCCCGTCGACGATGGCGTCGATGGGCACGGAGCGCTCGGAGACGATGTCCATGAGCCGCGCGGCAGTGTTGAGGGGATCGGCGGCGGCCGCGATCTCCGGCTCGACGTGGCCGAGGGCAGGCTCGTTTTCGTCGAAGATGAGCGTGCCCGCCGCCCAGTCGATGACGCCCGGCAGGCCGACCTTCGGATCGGTCACGGTGTCGCCGACGCGGAGGATGGCGACGTCGTCCGGCCACGTGACGGTGTAGCGGATTTCGATGGCCTGGTCTTCGGGGGTGGCGGAGTCGCCTTCGTCGTAGAAGGCGAGCCACGGCACGCAGGCGGGGCGGTCGTCGCCCTCGGCGTGCGGCAGGTAGAAGTTGTCGAGGAGCGGGTACCAGTAGCGGGCGGTCATCGTGCCGGCGGCGCGCGCCCAGACATCGCCGTGGACATCCACCCAAAAGGCGTCGCCGGAGCCGTCGGTCTCCGGGCAGGTGCCGATCTCGGGCAGCGGGTAGGGCGGCACGATGAGTTCTCCGGCCTCGGCGGTGTAGTCGGAAAAGAAATACTCCTGCGTGGAGGCCATGGCGATGAAGGGCGCCTCATCCGCCGGTGGATCAAAGGAGCGTTCCGCCTCGACACGCCCCTCCACGTGGACGCGGTAGGGCCGGAAGCGCCACGCGTCGTCCGCCTGCGGGTCGCGGTATTTGAGAAGCACATACGGCTCGGAGGTGTAGCCGCCGAGGTGGTTGAGGTCGTTGCGCAGGGCGAAGACGGCGCGATCGCCGGTCTGTTGCGAGGGACGGATGACGGCGTGTTCCTCGTTCGGGTTGTAGCCCGCAAGGTTGCGGTCGGGCTGATGATAAATGCGCGGCGAGGCGAATTGCTCCGGCGCGAGGCGTGGCTGGGCGCTGGTGTAGGTGTCGCCGTCGACGGTAACGGAGAACTCCAGCTCCGAGCCGAGGCTGCTCGCGATGATGATGTGGTCGGTGTCTTCGGGCCAGACCGGTTCGAAGCGGACGGCTTTGGCGGGCCAGCCCACGCCGATGTCGTCGGGCGCATACCAGATGACATCGAGCGCCGGGACCCCCTCCGGCGCGGAGGTGTTGACGGGGATGATCTCGCCCTCGCGCTCTTCGCGGAGGTGGACGGGGTCGGCACCGGCGCCGTCGAAGGGCGCGTTGGGATGGACGACGAAACCGGTGCCGCCCGCCGGGTCGGCGTGGTCAAAGTCGCTTCCGTTGAGCGGCGTGCCAATGAGCGTCTCGACGGAATCACGTGTGGCGATGTCGTCGTTCCAATCGACGGTCCGCACGACTTGCAGACGGGCGGGGGCATTGCCCGGCGCGACCTCGTCGCCTTCGTAGTAGAGAAAGGTCGTGTGCCCGGCGGCACCCGGCGCGAAGCGGCCTTCGGCGGGCTGGGCGTCGTCGGTCTCGGTGAAGAGCACGGTGGCGAAGGTATGGCCGCCGTTCGGCGGGTTGAGGTTGACGGCGGGTTCGTTGCCGTCCGGCCCGGCGAGGCCGACGTGGGTGACGAGTCCCTGCTCCGGCGTGGGCCAGCGGATGCCCGCCACCTCCGTGACGCGGGCTTCGTCGGTGAGGTCGGAGGACACCCGCCATGCGATCTCGGCGATGACCGGCGAGACGGCGTAGAGCGTGCGCGTGTAGGTGTCCCAGTGAAAGTGCGTGGCTTGGTCGAGGGCGGTGCCGTCCGGCGCGCTGATGTCCGGTTCGAGGGGCCGACCGTCGCCGTCGAGGAAAGTGCCCGAGGGCGGCGGGATCTCCTGTCCGGCCAAGTGGACGCCCACGGGCGAGAACGCGCCGACCGGCTCGCCGTCGAGCGAAAGTGACCACACATGGGCTCCGTGGCCGCGGAGGGAATCGGGACTGTCCGCGAGAATAGGACTGCGCGGATAGCGATCACTGATAACGTAGGGCGCGTGGGTGTTGAATGTGCTGCCTTGAAGCGCGGCACCGGTCCGAAGATTTCGTGCGCGGTCGTCGAACTCGCCGGACCGCGAAAGCCAGATCAGGTTGCCCGCCGGTCCGAGGTGCAGGCCGCCGTCATGAAAAGCGCTAATGGGTGTCCATTGGTGACCTTGGGGAATTCCAAAGGAATAGGCGTAGCGCGGAACGACGGGAGGCGCGAGAGCCCATGACCACTCGCGGTCGTTGCCGGAGGCGGTGAGCCGGGCGAGAAACGGGGCTTCAAGCACGTCGGTGTGCTTTTCCACGGATTGGTCGCCGAAGTCTACGCTGTCTGCCCGGAAACTACCGGCGGCGATAAAGTTACCCACCGGATCCCGCTGCATGCTGGTGAGGCGAAGGCGGCTTCCCGACCCCACGGTTTCGGCCCAGCTCCACTCCGCGGTGGGGCCGAGACGCGCGATGAAGACGGCGTGATTGGAGCCGGCGGAGATGGTCCCGAGGCCCGGTTGAAAGGCGAGGTTGCTGTTGTTCCGCGTGTCGCCGGCGATGTAGTGCGCTTCCTCGTCGGCGTCGTAATGAAGCGAGGTGATCCGCGTGACTCCGGGCGAAGTGACGGCGGCGGCGAGGGACGTGTCGCCGGACTGGGTGGAGACCCCGATGACAAGGGAGTCGCGGGAGGAGGTCTCGTAGTCGGTTCCGTCGCGGAGAAGGCGGCCCGACCAGTCGGCGGCGAAAACGATCCTCCCGTCGCCGGAGTTGCCGAGAAACGGGATGTTGCTCGATCCGAATTGGGCGAGCGCCTGCGGGGGCGGCGTGGCAGCCGCCTCCCCGGGTTGGTAGAGGGCGTGGATCCATTCCCACTGTCGGCTGCCGGGATCGTTTGGAAAAGTGGGCGCGCCCAGTTTGGCAACGAAGGGGTTGTTGATCGTTTCGTGTTCCAGTAGCTCGCTCGTCTGCAATAAATACATTGCGGAGGATAGGATGACATCCATGGGCCCGCCTTCTTCGAGCGTGAGTCCGGCCACGTAAACGGATTGCGGATTCGCCCACGTGGGCAGGGTGCCGGGGAGGAGCGTGTTGGCGGCGACGTGGCCCTTCACATACAAGTTTCCGTCGGCGTCGAGGGCGATGGAGTTGCCCGGGTAGAGGTTGCCCGAACTCAGCGAAAGACTGCCGTCGACGGTCACGGTGTCGCCGCCAGCAAGGACGGAACGCCCGCCCTTTGTCCCGACCTCGAGTTGGCGGAACCATTGCCAGCTTCCGCCGCCGCTGATCGCCGCGACAAAGAGGTTTTGATTCAGGCCGGCGTGGCTGCCGGAGTCTTCGTGGTCGAAAGCCGGATTGCGCACGGTGCCGGCGATCGTTGTCCCCGCGCGGAACCAACCGGTGACGTAGACGGTGCCGTCGTCGCCGGTGACAATGCCCGTCGCCGATGAGTTGCCGCTCCCCGAAGACGTGTTGATCCAGACCGGTTCGCCGTCCGGATCGAGCTTCGCGACGAAAAGCTTGCGCCCGCTGCCGAGGCGGTCCTGTGAGGCTGTTGCGATTTCCACGATGTTGCCGTCCGGCGCGTCGGGGTCCGCTTCGCCGAAGAGTTCTAGGCGAAGCGTGGAGGAGGTGAAGTCGCCTGCGATATAGATGTTGCCCGCCGCGTCGACATGGGTGTCGTGCATGCGGTCCTGTGCCCCTCCGTCGATCCGCACGGAGACGGCGGCGGGCGTTTGCTCCACGAAGGCGGAGGCGCCGGGCGGGGATAGGACCGCGACCGCGGCGCAGGCGGCGGCGCGCGGGAGACCGGATGAACGGAAGGAACGGAGAAGGCGTGGAAAAATCATGACGGCGCGGCTCAGGGTTGCGGATTCAATTCGGCGATGGGATTGACGCGGCGAAGCTCGAAGGTGCCGCGCAGGCGGATGGGATCGCGGTGGAGGTTGGTGAGCGTCTCGCGGTAGGTGCCGTGGGCGGCGGGCCGGCCGCTGGAAGACCCGGTGGATTCGGTTTCATCGAAGACGAGTTCGACTTCCCGGTAGACGGGCCACACTTCTTCGCGCCCGACAGAGGTGTCGCCGAGAGGCTGGTTTTCGGCGTCGCGGTGGTTGTGGTCGGGGTGGAAGCCGTGCCGGAACGGATTGGTGGGCAGGTCGCGCGCCACCTCGATGTCGGCGAGGAGCGCGTCGCCGAAGGCCCCCCGCATCGCAAGCTCCGTGCCCTCGAAGTCAAAAGAGGCGGCGCTCACGCGGTGGCCGAAGGGACGCCCGTCGCGCAGAACGCTGCCGCGGAAATTCGGGATGAGGTCGTGATCGGTGAGGAGCACGTAGCGCCCCGGCACGACCGTCTCGCCGGTCACGGGGTCGTCCTCGCCGTCCTGCCAGAGCAGGATCGCCTCCTTGAGCAACCGAGCCTCGCCGCCGGCGTCGACATGCACCATGATCCGCTTGGAGAATTCCGCCGGGGTCGGGCGCGGCTCGGCGGGATCGTCGGGGTCGTTCACGTCGCTCACGGCGTTGACCGTCACACTGCCGATCCACAGGCCTGCGTGGGGCGCGTTGCCCGCCGGGCCGATGCCCTGCGGCCCGGTCCCGGCCTCGGGCTCCTCCGCTTCGAGGGCGATCCAGTGAACGATGTCCGCCCCGGCGACACGCAGGACGCCCCGCGCTTCGCCCGCGAGGGCGGAGCGGTCGAGGCCGAGCCGCAGGGTGCGTTCCCCGCCCGCCGGGATCTCCAGCTTCGCTTCGTCGGCCTCGCTCCACGTCGTCTGCCCGCCGGAGGTCTCGGCGAGGAGGAGGGGAAAGTCGTTCACGCCGAGGTCGACCGTTGCCGTCCAGTCGGTGTGATTGGTCAGCCGCAGGGTGCGTTCCACCCCGGACTCGCCGAAGTCGAGGGTCGCGCCCGACCCCGGTTCGGCTTCCAGCGGCGCGTGGTAGGCGGAGAATCCGGCGGTGTGGATCCAATAGGCCTCGCCGCGGTTAACGAGCGTGCTGTTGTGCGCGCGCACCCACGCGCCCTCGGGCGTGAGCCGGTGGTAGGGCTGGTTGCGGTGCGCGGGCGAGGCATGGAAGAACGAGCCGAAGTTGACCGTCGTCTCCGGATCGACCGGCAGCCCTGCGAGGGTGTGCCCGCCGGGAACCCAGTCGGGCGCGCGGTGCGCCGGTGTGCCCGCGACCTCCCATACCGCGGGCGCGTCACCCCCGAGTTTGACGAGGTAGGCGCGCGGGGCGATAACGGCGTG
>SKLD01000517.1 GCA_007123395.1 Opitutales bacterium | reverse complement strand
TTACATTTTCATGCCCGTATTTCGCAAAACGCCCCAAGCCTCCCCCCCCCCGAAAAGTCAAGTCTTTCCGATGTAAAATTTTCTTCAATCGACTGAATCGGGCTCTCATTCCGCTAATAGAGCGGCCTGCGGGGCGGCGGAAAATTTTCGATTTAGGCCATTCCAGCGGTAAAACTGACCCCGCGGGCAACCATGGGTTCGCAGCCCGTGACCCGGCTCCACGGGCCGGGCCGTATGTCCGGAGAGGTCGACGGAGTCGTGGCTCGGTCACTACGTAGTGAATCTTCCCCGGAGATTCGATGGCCGCGGCGATATTATTGTGCAGGGTTATCTGCCGGGGAAGGGGGCGTCTTAGGCGGGGCTCCAGCTAGTACGGATGGAACTGTCCATCGAAGAGATAGGACGGGGCTTTCGCCGCTGCCGCCCTCCTCTACTCTGCTGCCGGGAAGTAGCAGCGGAAGGTGGTGCCTTTGCCGGGAGTGCTGGCGACTTCGACGCGGCCGCCGTGGAGTTGGACGATGTGTTTGACAATGGCCAATCCGAGTCCGGTGCCGCCGGACTCGCGGGAGCGGCCTTTCTCCACGCGGTAGAAGCGCTCGAAGACGTGGCTGAGGTCCGCAGCGGGGATGCCCGCGCCGTTGTCGATCACGCCGACCACCGCTTCTCCGTCGCGGCGGTCCACATAGAGACGCAGGGAGGAGAGGCCGCGCGCGTGCTTGAAGGCGTTCTCGGTGAGATTCTCAAAAACCTGCGAGAGGCGAAGCGGGTCGCCACGGACCCGCACGCCTTCGGCACGCTCCTCTACGATAACCGCACACTCCAGTTCCCTCGACTGTTCGCTGTAGGTCTCCGCAACTTCCCGTAGTACATCAGCGAGAGCGACCGTCTCCTTCTTGAGAATGCTTTCGCTCGCTTCCAGCCGGGAGAGCAGGAGCAGTTCCTCCAGAAGCGCGTGGAGACGGTGCACGTTCTTTTGGATCATGTTGAGGAAGCGCACCTGCTCTTCCTCGGCTAAGTCGGCGCGGTCTTCGAGAAGCGTTTCGACAAAGCCTTTAATCACGGTGACGGGTGTGCGCAGTTCGTGCGAGACATTGGCGACAAACTCAGTGCGCACACGCTCAAGCCGCTTTTGCCGCGTGATGTCGTGCATGATGAGGAGAACAAGATCGTCCTCGTCGCCGCGGTGCCCGCTCAGGCGCGCACCCGTGACCTCGAACCAGAGAACCTTTTGTCCCACCCCAAACTCCATCTCAGTATGCTCCGCCGCGCCGCCCAGCCTGATCCCGCGAATATACTCGGCCAAGGCGGAACTGCGCAGGAGCGTTTCGATACGTTTTCCGACGGGAGCTTCCTTCATGCCGAGGAGTTGCCGCAAGGCCTCGTTGGCAAGCAGCAAAATATTATCTTTATTGATAATGAGCACAGCTTCCCGTAAATTGCCCAAGGTTGCTTTGATCCTAGTGAGGTGGTCCTGCTCCGCTTCGCGCAGGCGCCGGTAGTCTTCGACAAGAGTGTTGACGAATGTCGTTAGTTTTTTGATACCTTTCGCGTGTGCCCCCGCACGACCCCCGAATTCAAGAAGCGGCACACCTTGACGCGCCGCCTCGGCGAGTTCCTCGGTCGCCCGGACGAATGCCCGCTGCCTGCGCCATAAGATCAGTAGCAGGATAATGAGGACAGCGATGACCCAGTAAACCATGATCCTTGGCGCGAACGCCCCTCCCCTACTCTTCCCGGACGCGGTAGCCTACGCCGCGCACGGTCTCGACGATGCGGGCGCACGGGCCCAGCTTCTCGCGCAGCCGACGGACGTGGGTGTCAATCGTGCGCGTCTCTGTATTGGTGTCATAGTTCCACACGTTGACGAGTAGGTTCTCCCGTGACTGCACCCTGCCCTTTCTCTCCAGCAGGAGCCGCAGCAGTTTGAACTCCGTCGCCGTCAGCTCGACTGGCTCGCCGCCGACCGTCACGGTGTGTAGCTCGGCGTCGAGAACGACATCGCCTGCCTGAAGACGCGGCCCGCGTTCGCCCCCTTCCGGAACCCTGCGCTTGAAGACGGATTTGATTCGCAGGAATAACTCCTTTGCATCGAACGGTTTGGCAATATAGTCGTCTCCTCCGCTCTCCAGGCCGCGTATGCGGTCTTCTATCTCGCCGCGGGCCGTCAGGAAAATAATCGGGACGGACTTCAGGCGGCTGTCGGCGCGGACCATCCGGCAGAGCTTTAATCCGTCCAACTCCGGCATCATGATGTCGAGGACAAACAGATCGGGCCGGAACTCATGCGCCCGGCCCATGAATTCGAGGGGATTGTTTACGACCGCCACTTCATACCCCTCGCGCTTCAGCTTGTAGCGCAGAAGTTCCGTGACATCCGGCTCATCATCAATGATAAGTATACGTTTGTTCATGCTCGCTCCGTCCTTTTGCAAGGGTTTCAACGCCAAGCTATTGGGCAAGCTATGCCTCTGTGCAACAAGAATTTGTGTAACACAACCGTAACACTGCCTTCTCCCTATCGCCGCCCCAAGGCAACCATGAGGATGGCGACATCGGTGGGGTTCACGCCGCTGATGCGCGAGGCCTGTCCCAGCGTGGTCGGGCGGATGGATGCTAGCTTTTGCGCGGACTCCGCCCGGAGTCCATGCACCGAGGCGAAATCGAATCCAGCAGGCACTCTCAGCTCTTCCAACCGCCGCAGCTTTTCAATAGTACGCGTCTCACGCTCAAGATAGCCCTTGTAGCGTATGCGGTAGGCGACCTCTTCCCGGATTTCGGCGGATTCGGCGAGAAATTCGCCGGGAAGCGGCTCCGCCGCCACACTGCGCCGAATGGCGTCGGCCCACGTCCCGCCGCTCGTCGTGCGGGTCTCCAGCCAATTCGTCCAGTGCTCGACCCGCTCGGCCTTGCGGCGCACCCGCGCCGTGCGTTCCGGTCGGAGAAGTCCGGCCGCGGCCGCATGAGCGGCGAGCCGCAGCTCGGCGCTGCCGTGATTGAATAGCAACCGGTGCTCGGCGCGGCTGGTGAACATCCGGTAGGGCTCCGTCGTGCCTTTCGTCACGAGGTCGTCGATAAGCACACCGGTGTATCCTTCGTGTCGCGCGATGGTGAC
>SKLD01000017.1 GCA_007123395.1 Opitutales bacterium | reverse complement strand
GACACATGGCACCTCGAAATCACCCAGCGCGTGGGGCGCAACTTCCGTTTGCTCGCCTCCTTCAACCGCGACACGCAGGACCGCGACCGCCGGTTTTTCGCCCTTTCGCCAAACCTTGTGGAGGACTTCCGGGACGACGGATCCATCGTCGACTCGATCAACTACGCCTTTGCCGACACCGACGAACACCGCCGCACCCATCAGGCGCGCGTGGCCGGTCTCGCCTCCTTTGAATGGTTCGGCGGGCAACACAGCTTTGTCGCCGGGCGGCAGGACTTCAGCGAACGCCGCCAGAACAACCGCTTTCCCGAAGGCAGCGTCATTGAATCGCAGGACCGCTTCCAGACATGGACGGCCGACGGTTCCTCCATCCGCTACCTCGGCGAGGACCTTATCGACCCGAACGAACGGGATTTCTTGTGGGAGTGGTATCAGGGTCACTATCTCATCTATCAGGGCAATCTTTGGAACAACCGCATCCACCCCGTCCTCGGCTACCGCTGGGACCGCACCCACACACGTTTTCTGCGCTCCCGTATCCTCGAGGACGGTTCGCTGGACGAACCCTTCGACCCCATCGCCGAGCGCAACACTCTCGACGGCTACGCCAATATGGGCGAGCCTTTCACGGTCGAAACCCCCACGCTCGGACTATCCGTGAGCCTCACAGACAACCTGTCCCTTTATGGCGTCTACGCCGAGGGCATCGCGCTTTCCAATGTCGCGCAACGCGACGGCAACGACGAGGGCTTTCCCCCCGAGTTCACCCGCAACCGCGAGGTGGGGGTGAAGTTCAGCCTGTGGAATGAACGCATCTCGGGTCGGGTCACTTACTTCAACCTGCAGAAGCGCGGCGGTGTGCGCTACAGCTTCTACGCGCCCAATCCTTCGCGGGCCCGCTTCGACCCGAACGAACCGATCACCGCCGCCATGACGACACGCTCTCCGGACAACCCGGCGGACCTGCGCCGCTTCATGAGTTTTCTCAGCGTCTATGATATGGAGACACCCGGCTTGACCGAGCAAGAGCGCTTCTCCGTCCTGCCCACGGAAATGCCGGGGGTCGAGCGCTTTGAGTCCGCGGGTAATGTCTACTTCATCTTCCCCTTCGGCGATGCGATGAATCCGGGCAGCTACGATGCCGCCACGAACACCGCCCCCGCCGGATACGGCGCGGACATGCTCGCCTTTATCGAGCACGCGCGCGAACTCGATGCGCGCGGAGAGGGCTTCGGCGCACCCGACTTCATGTGGGCCTATCACGGCAACCAACCGGGTGAAGACCGCGGGGCCTACCACAACTTCGACGAGGAATCGACCGGCTACGAAGTACGCCTACAAGTTACCCCCACGGACAACTGGCAGATGATCCTCAGCTACACCTACAACGTTGTTGAAATCTCCCAAGGGATGTCGCGTCTCGCCGATCCGGTCATTTTGACCGGTATCGAGCCTTGGTTTTGGTACCTTCCCAAAGAAGACTTCGCCGATTGGCGCCAGCCCAGCACTTACCAAGGCGGGCTTTCCCAGGGCGTGCGCAACACCGACGTGCCCGTACATTCCTTCTCCCTCTGGACGAAATACGAGTTCACCGAGGGCTTCCTTGAAGGCCTCGACGTGCGCTTCGGCGCCCGCCACACCTCCTCCCGTGCGGCCGAATCCCCGTGGGCCACCACCGGTGGTAGTTTCGTCGACGCCCCTCACCGCGGCCTCGGCGAGAACACCAAAGCCCCCGTGCCGGGGCACACCATCTACGACGCGGGCATCGGCTACCGCTGGTCATGGCGCGACCTCGACCTGCGCCTCAACCTCAATGTGCGCAACGTCTTCAACAGACGCCAGCTCACCGCCACGGCGGACACCCGCACAGTTTTCGGCGAACCCGTTTTGACCCGGTTTTTCCTGGAACCGCGCGATCTGCGCGTGTCGCTCAGGGTCAACTTCTGAGGTTTTCCAACCGGAAAACCCTTTCCGGTCGCAGGGTTATGCGAAACCGTATCCAGATTTTCGCCGACCATCACAGGCCGCTTGTAGCGCCAATCCATCAAAGTAAACCATACGCCTAAAGGGCACCCGCGCTGATCGCCTTTCACGGGAACTTTGTTCTTTCGGTTAAATTGGCGCAAAAAACAAAAACATTGAGCACAAAAGAGGGTAGACCGCTACCGGATATTTGAGTATAGTAAAGAAACTTCAGTCCTTCTATATGCCCCGTTCGTTTGCTAAATTCCCGATGGAAGGCGGTTCGATTCCGCAGATGGTTAACTTTCCCCATTACACCTAGCTAACTATAGTGAACCACCAAAAAAAATGAAAAATACGCCTAATAACAGAACCTCGAGACTGAGGAAAGCGATTACCGCTCTTTTCGGAATCAGTCTTGCAACATCACTTCTAGGCCAGCCTCTTGTCTTTGACAACGAGCGGCTCTCGCCGGGGCATTTTCCGGCCTTCGACGGCTGGGAGATCAACATGGACGACCGCGCCAAGGTGGTCGTGCAGGATTACGGTTTGACCTACGACGTGGCGGACGGCCGACGCATCGAAGGCGGCGTACGCTCCGTTCTCATGGACGGCAACCCCAATGCCAAGATGAACAATTGGCTCGAGCTGCCTCTTGAGCCCCCGACGGAGACGATGTATTTCTCGGTTGTCCTGCACCCGGAGACGATCGGCACGAGCAGCGACTCGATGGAGCTGTTCATCCGCTTCGGCAACAACTGGAACGCCTACTTCGCCCTCAAACTCTATGATGGTTCCCTTGAGGTTCCCGGCGCATCGCTGGACTTCGCCGATGCCGGAACCACCGAAGGCCTCGCGGGCATGAACCACCTGCTGGTCGGGCAGATCGTCGCCGACACGGAAGGCAACATCACGGAAATCAACGCGTGGTTGAATCCCTCCGCCGCCGACATGCCTTCGCCGATCCTGACCTCGGCCCGCCCCGGCACGCACAGTCTGGAGGCCATTGATGTGATCCAGGTCCGCAGCCAAAACACACCGACTGTGATCGACAACTTCACGCTCGGCGCGACCTTCGCGGAGGTTGTGCCTCCGCTGCCGGAAGATCCGGGCGACATCACGCTGACGCTGCCGGAAGACCAGAACGAAG
>SKLD01000552.1 GCA_007123395.1 Opitutales bacterium | reverse complement strand
TGGAATTTGAGAGCGCCCCGCTTAACCATGATGTTTCGAAAGCCCTGTTGCAGAAAAAAGGAGCAGGTTTCGTCGTCCCAGTCGGAGTTGTCTCCGTGCATGAGCGGGACGAGTGAGCGGCTGTCGAGCCCGGCGGGCGCTTCCATTCCGGCGAGATCGCAGAGGGTGGCGAAAAGATCGACGAGGTTCACATTGGCGTCGACCGATTTGCCCTGCGGCAGGAGCTTTGGCGCGCGGATGATAAAGGGCACGCGTGCGCTGCCCTCGAAAAATTTCTGTTTTTCCCAAACTCCGTGCTCGCCCATTTGATCGCCGTGGTCCGAGAGGTAGACAATGATCCACTCATCGAGGTCTTCGCCGGCAAAGCGGAGGGCGTCGAGGATGCGGCCGAAGTGCGCATCCATCGTTTCGACTTTGCCGTAGTAGGCTGCGCGGGCGCGCTGGACGTCGCGTTGGGGCACGTGTACGCCCGCTTGCAGGGGAGTCGGCGGCCACGGGCTGAGCCCGAGAAAAGGATGGTCGAAGGGTGCCTCCACCTCGTAGCCCCGCACGCGCGGGAGGTAGTAGCGGAAGAGGTCCTCACGGCATTGGTAGGGATAGTGTGGGTCGTGCGTGCCGATATAGAGGAGGCTGGGGCGCTGTGGGATGTGGCGATCGTAGCGTGAGCCGACAAAAGTCTCATCGATCCAGAAGAGCGCGCCGTCGACGGCGTGAACATCGTGCGGATTGTCCGCGCCCGGACCCGCGCGGCGGATTTCCTTCTCATCCGACCACTTCATGGATCCCGGGCAGTTCAGCGTATCATCCTGCGGTGCGTCGAAGCCGTCAAAAAAGCTCTCGATGGGATCCTTCACGCCGCCGAAAGCAACGTCGCCGACCGGCCGCGTTTGCCAACCGGCGAGCTGGTCGGGTCCGATGAGGTGCATCTTACCGAATCCGGCTGTGCGGTATCCATATTGTCCGCAGCGGGTGGCATAGGTCATGTGCCCCGGCGGCAATCCGATCCAGCCGGTGCAGCGGTTGGTCTGCGGATACTGTCCGGAGAAGATGCATTGACGGGCGGGTACACAGATGGGGCTCGGGGTGTAGGCGTTGTTGAATACGACACCGTCCTGAGCCAGCCAGTCGAGTGTGGGCGTGCGTGCCACCGGATCGCCTGCGAACCCGGCCACATCGGCGCGGTGCTCGTCGGACATGAGGATGAGGATGTTCGGTCGTTTCTTCATGGAAAGGGGAGGCGGCTAGGAGCTGAAACCTAAATGCTGAAGCGTGGGGTTATTCAGAAATATTCGGCCGCGAACAAGAGTGGAAGCGGCGTCCCGCCGCTTTTTGAGCCGCTGGTAAAGCGGCGGAACGCCGCTTCCACAGTATTTCGGCCGTTTGTCAGTGTTGTATTCATTGCGGGAACATTAGTAACGCACGGTCATTTCAGATTCCAGTTGTATCCAGTCTTCGCCATGGAAGGCTTGGGCGAAGGGGCTGTCAATGAGTCCGTTGCATCGGTGAAACCACCCGGCGGCGTAGGGGAAAGCGGGGCCGTCGCCGGCGGGGCCGCGGATTTGGAGGTTGTGGATTTGCAGCCGGTCGATGCCGTCGGCGACAAGGGTAGCGCGGGCGGCGCGGGCTTCGGGGCTGTGGTTGGAAAACTGCGCGCTCCCGGCATCGCGTGCGATGGGTGCGGGGTCCTCGACGGACGGATAGTGGACTTGGATGTCGCGCAGGGTGACGTCTTCAAGAGTACCGTTGTCGGCGTTGGTCAGGAGGATGCGTCCCTTGGTTTTGGCGATGACGTTGCTGATGTGGACACGGCGGACGGTGCCGGCGTGTCCGCTCGGGCTTTCGCCGCCCCAGCCCTTGACCGTTTCGTGGCGGAGGTCGATGTGGACGGGGCGGTTGAGGGGCAGTTCGTTGTCGTCATCGTAGATGAGGTTGCTAATGACGATGTCTTCGAAGGTGGCCCCTTTGAAGTTGTAGATCCCCACGCCACGCGAGGAATTGAAGACAACGTTGTTGGTGAAGGTAATCTGGCGCATGTCCTTGTGCGACTCGAAACAGCCCAGTTTCAGCCCGACACAATTCGTGCGCATGGTGCAGTTGGTGATTGTGATGCGCTCGCTGCTGCGGGTATGCGGCATTGTTTTGATACAGAAGGCATCGTCGCCGCAAACAATATGGCAATCCGAAATCATTACATCGCGGCAGCCGCAGATGTCGAAGGCATCGGTGTTCGGACCCCAGAAATTGTTCTGCACATGCACGCCGTGAACGACCACGCGGTCGCAGTTCTGCAGCTCCACTGTCCAGCCCGGTGAGTTGCGGAGGGTGAAGCCATCAAGGCGGAGGTCCTCGCATTCAATGATGTCCACCATCGGGCAGGGCCGTTGCCACTTACGGTGCGTCCACCATTTGCGGGTGGCGGGATCCGCGGGAGGGTTCCAAAAAGCCTCGCCCTGGCCGTCGATCACGCCCGGGCCCCGGATCGTCACGCCGTGCGCGCGATAGAGAAGCAGCAGGTGACGGTCCTGCATGGCGGGATTGTCGAAAGGGTCGCGCCGCGACTGGGGTATTGGATTATTGAAAATGTAGTCCCCGAGGTCGCGGGAGCCTTGCAGAACCGCCCCCGCCATAAGAACCAGCTCGGTATGTCCGTGCAAGACGAGGGATCCCGTGACAAACGTCCCCGGCGGGATGACAACAGTGCCGCCGCCAGTATCTTTGACGGCGTCGAAAGCAGCTTGGATGGCAACTGTATTGACGGTTTTTCCATCGGCAATGGCACCGAATTCGAGAATATTGAAGACGGGGGCAGACGAATTTGAGATGTTTTGTTTCATATGGTTTTAGTGGCGCAAGTCCTTCGGTCGCTTGTCAGTGTTGTTTTCATTGCGGAAATATTAGTAAAAGAGGGTGTGTGCGGCAGGCTGCTGATTCTTTCAGGTCCAGACCACGTCGGGCCGGGGATCGGCGGACCGGCTGCGGACACACAGGCCGCGCAGGTTAACGTCCTTTGTATTGCGAAAGTAGAGGCCGCGGGCGGGCAGATCCTGAGCAAATGCGCGGGCATGCCATGCGACCTGCAACTCCGGCACGGCGGTGTCGTAATCGCCGGGGCTGC
>SKLD01000442.1 GCA_007123395.1 Opitutales bacterium | reverse complement strand
TCCACCCCGCTGAACTCCGCCGCACGGTGCAGCGCCGCCACCCACACCTCACGCTGACCCTCCAACAGCAACCGACGCTTCTGAATCACCCGCGATGTCACATGATATACCGCCGGCCCGTCCTCACGTTTTATTCTGATTTCTCCCATCTTGGAAAAACCCTAGGGCATTCGGGGACAAAATACAAGATATTTCTTCGAGAATTGAGCTGAGAGGAAAAACGGGGTTCGTGCGTCACGCGGGGCGGCGGCGGTTCCAGTCGACGAGTTTAGCGTATTCGAGTCCGCTGCCGCCGAAGATATCGAGGGCGCTGCCCACGGTGACGTCGAGGGCGCCCCCGCTGGCGCTCTCCACCGCGAGGATGTCGTCCATCGTGGCGACTCCGCCGGCGTAGGTCATGGGGCGGCCGTGCCAGCCGCCGAGCAACTCGACGAGGGGGGTGTCGATGCCCGCGCAGAGCCCTTCGACATCGGCGGCGTGGATGAGGAACTCCGCGCAATGCTCGGCGAGGAGATTAAGGGTGTGGTGGGTTACATCGAGGTTGGTGAGGGTCTGCCAGCGGTTCATGGCCACGCTCCATCCCCGCTCCGTGCGGCGGCAACTCAGGTCGAGGACAAGCCGGTCCGCCCCGACCTGCCTTTCGAGCCGGCGGAGACGGTCTTCACGGAATCGGCCGTCTGCGTCGAACAACCATGAAGTGACGATGACGTGAGCGGCTCCCGCCTCCAACCAGTCCTTTGCGGTCTCCACCGTAATCCCGCCACCCACCTGTAGACCGCCCGGCCATGCCGCGAGAGCCTCACGCGCGGCCGCTTCGTTGCCGGGGCCGAGTTTGATGACGTGGCCGCCGCGCAACTTGTCGGCGCGGTAGCGCTTCGCAAACGAGGCCGGCGACTTGGAGCTGACAAAATTCGTGCGCAAGGAGGCGGAATCGTCGCTGAGAGTGCCGCCGACGATTTGCTTCACCTTGCCTTCGTGCAGGTCGATACACGGGCGGAACCGGGTCATGCTTTGCGTTTGTTGGAGTCGGGCATGGTTTCGAAGATCGCGCGGTCGCCGCCCGGCGTCCATGCAAAAGACAGTGCTCCGCTGGACTTCCGGGGCGCACGCCGATTTGGTAACACGCATGAACAGACGTCGATTTTTCGTCCTCGCGGGCCTCGCCGGAGCCGGTCTGGCCGGGGCCAGCGCATGTGCCGCCTTGCGCACGGGCCGAGGCAACGAGCCGTGGCGTGACCGCGACATACCGCACTTCGACGGACGGCGCTTCTTCAACCCAAACGGTCCCACCGGAAACACCTTTGCCAACTTCCTCAAGTGGCGCCGCACCCGCGATCCGGCACCGTGGCCCGATCGGGTTGAAAATACCGCGCGTCCCGCTATCCCGGACGCGGTGCGGGACGGCGAGGCGCAAGTCACCTTCGTCAACCACTGCACGTTTCTCATCCAGCTGTCCGGCCTCAACATACTCACCGATCCAGTCTACTCCGACCGCGTGAGCCCGGTGACATTCGCAGGCCCGCGGCGCGTGCGTGATCCCGGTCTGCCTTGGGACAAATTGCCGCGCATTGACGCTGTCTTGATTTCACACAGCCACTACGACCATCTGGACATCGCCACGCTGGAGCAGTTGCACGCCCGCTTCCGACCGAAATTCTACACCGGCCTTGGCAACCGCGCTCTGCTCAAGGGCCGCGGCATCAACGACGTGACCGAGCTTGATTGGTGGCAGGCCGCCGAAACAGGCGCCATCGGTGCCTCGATCACCTTCACACCCGTGCAACACTGGACCTCCCGCACCCTTTTCGACCGCAACACCACTCTTTGGGGCGGCTTCCACATCCGGCATAACGCCATGGACATTTTTTTCTGCGGCGACGCCGGATACGGCGGAGAATTCACCGCCCTGCGTGAGCGCCTTGGCCCGCCCGCCCTCGCTCTCCTACCGATCGGCGCCTACAAGCCCCGTTGGTTCATGGAACCTTCACACATGGCGCCTGATGAAGCAGTGCGGGCGCACCTCGACCTCGGCGCGCGGCGCTCCCTCGCCATGCACTTTGACACCTTTCCCCTCGCCGACGAAGGCTTTGGCGTGGCCGAGAGCGAACTCAAAACCGCCCGCGCCAAAGCCGGTCTCCCGGAATCCGCCTTTCCCGCCCCGAAAACGGGGTCGACCACGGTGGTCACCCTCTGAGCATTCTCCGCCTCATCCCAGCAGCCGTTCCAACAACGGTCCGGGAGCCTCGGAAGCGGAGACAAACGCTCCCTCCGGGAGCGCTTCACGCAAGCGCCGCTCCGTCCACAGGCGAATGCCGTAGGCTGTGCCGAAGAGGAAATCCGGCGGCCGCGAACCCGGACCGCCGAGGCGCTCCCCCGCGCGGCGCACCGTGTCCATCATCCACGCGGGCAGGCGCAAGTGGTAAGGATTCCGTGAGACCTCGCCCCGGTGGCAGGCAAGCGCCTCGACAAGCCGGGCGACATCGATGGTGGTGCTCTCGACGAGGCAATTCGGGTCCTCCATGGGCGACCAGAACTCCGTTTCAACGGCAATGCACCGTACCGCTTCGCCCGCCCGGTGCAGTGCGTGGCGCACAAGCGCATGCACTCCCATATGTGTAGGGTTGCCATCCACGGCGTGCGGCAGAAAAACCGCCGCGGGACGATACTCCAACAACAAGGCACCGATGGCATTGACAGCATGCGTCCAGTGGTGGGGCCGGTTGCGCCGCGTTTCGAGACGGATTCCTTCCAAACCACCGCCACCGGCAGGAACCAGATCAAATCCAAGGCGGCCACACGCCTCTTCCAACTCTTCCAACCGCTCCGCACGACGCGATTGCAGGCTGCCCAGAGTCACCGCCGCGTTGACCACCCGCCATCCGCTCTCCCGCCGCAGACGCAGCGGCAAGCCGCCCACAATGCACTCATCATCCGGGTGGGGTGAAAAGAGGAGCGCCACCGGAGCGTCCGCCGACGGCGCCGGCAAAGGCTCAGCCCGCGCGCCCGGCCGGAGTGCCTCCGCCTCACGGAAGGCCCGCGCGTGCGCCTCGACAAAAAAAGAGTAAGGATTCATGGCCCCAGATTGGTCCGCGCCGCCCCATCCGGCAACCGCCGAACGCAGACATCGCGCCGCCCAAGCCAAGATGTCGACAGGAACCGGAGAAAGGATTTGCGTTGCCGGACGGAAAAACCAAGTTTCCGCCTCTTTCATCTTCAGAGCAGACCATGTCTTCGGAACTTACAGGAAACCTACTGGTCGCCCAGAGCGGCGGTCCCACTTGCGTTATCAACTCGAGCCTCGCCGGCGTCATCAGCGAAGCCCTCAACCACGAATGCATCGAGGAGATCTACGGCGGCCTCAACGGCATCGAAGGTATTCTGCGTGAAGACCTTGTCGATCTCGCGGAGGAACAGCAACGCGCCATTCGCGGCCTGCGCTACACTCCGTCCAGCACCCTCGGCACATGCCGCTTCAAACTGCGCCGGGAAGCCGATTTCCAGCGCGTCATCCAAGTCTTCCAAACGCACAACATCCGCTTTTTTCTCTACATCGGCGGCAACGACAGCCAGGACACCGCCGACAAAATCTCCAAGCATGCCGCCGCCGCCGGATGGGAAATGCGCGTTATCGGCATTCCCAAGACCGTCGACAACGACCTCGTCGTCACTGATCACTCCCCCGGTTACGGTTCCGTCATCAAGCACATCGCGACCATAGTGCGTGAATTGTCGCTCGACGCCGAGGCCATGGGCCAGCACGACACGGTGCATATCCTCGAAGTCATGGGCCGCAACTCCGGCTGGATTGCCGCCGGCGCCACCCTCGCCAAACGCCGCGACCAACCCAACGACCCGCCCCACCTCATCTACCTCCCGGAAGTCCCCTTCGATCCCAACAAGTTCCTCGACGACGTCGCAGGCGTCCTCAAGCGCGAGCCCTTCTGCTTCATCGTGGTGGGCGAAGGCCTTGTCGACGAAGACGGAAACTACCTGACCACCGCCGACGGCGGTTCCGACAGTTTCGGCCACAGCCAGCTGGGCGGCGTCGGTGACTACCTCAAAAACCTCATCGACAAACACGCCGAAGGTATCAAGACGCGCTCTGCGCGCCTCGGGCACACCCAGCGTTCCGCCGCTACGGGGGCATCGCTCACCGATGGCGACGAAGCCTATATGGCCGGTCAGGCCGCCGTGCGTGCCGCCGTCAGCGGCATCACCGACAAAATGATTACCCTCGTGCGCGGCGACACCGATAACTATTCCTGCGAAACCGGCCTTGCCGATCTCAGCGAAGTCGCCAACGGCGTAAAGCACCTTCCGCGAAACTGGATCAACGAGGACGGCGTCTCCCTCAACTACCAGTTCACCAAATACGCCCTGCCGCTCATCCAAGGTGAAGTCGAAGTCCCGCGCGAAAACGGAGTCCCGGCCTTTGTCCGCCTCAACCGCAACTTGGTCGAGAAACAGCTTCCCGCCCACAGCTTTGAGTGAGCCGGGGGCGCGGAGACGCGGGCGGCGCCGGACCGCGCCAGCCTTTGGCCCATGCTTACCGCCTCCTTCCAATCCCTCCTCAGCAAGGAACTCGACGGTCTCCTCGACGCCGGGCTCTACAAAGGCGAGCGTATAATCACCGGCGCGCAGGGTGCGCGGGTGCGCCTCGCCGACGGCCGCGAAGTTCTCAACCTCTGCGCCAACAACTACCTCGGCCTCGCCGACCATCCCGAAGTGCGGGCCGCCGCCGCCCGCACACTCGACGTGCGCGGATACGGTATGGCCAGCGAGCGCTTCATCTGCGGCACACAGGACCTCCACCGCGAACTCGAACAACGCCTGAGCGCCTTCCTCGGGAAAGAAGACACCCTCCTCTACGCCGCCTGCTTCGATGCCAACGCCGGCGCCTTCGAGCCGCTCCTCGGTCCCGAAGACGCCATCGTCTCCGACCAACTCAACCACGCCAGCCTCATCGACGGCATCCGGCTCTGCAAAGCGCGCCGCTTCCGCTACAAAAACAATGACCCCGCCGACCTCGACGCCCGCCTGCGCGAAGCGCGCGATGGCGGTGCCCGACACATCATGGTCGCCACCGACGGAGTCTTCTCCATGGACGGCATCATCGCCGACCTGCGTGGCATCGTCGAAACCGCCGAACGCCACCGCGCCATGGTCCTCGTCGACGATTGCCACGCCACCGGCTTTCTCGGCGCGCGCGGCCGCGGCACCCATGAGCACCACGGCGTCATGGATCGTGTCGACTTCCTCACCGGCACCCTCGGCAAAGCCCTCGGCGGCGCCAGCGGAGGATACATCAGCGGCCCGCGCGACGCCATCGCGCTCCTGCGCCAACGCTCGCGCCCTTACCTCTTCTCCAACACCCTCGCGCCACCCATCGCCGGCGCCACCCTAAAAGTCCTCGACCTCCTTGAAAGCTCCACCGCCCGGCGCGACAGCCTCATGCAAAATACCGCCCGCTATCGCGCTGGCCTCGTCCAATCCGGCCTCACCACCAAGGGCGACACCCATCCCATCGTCCCCGTCATGACCGGCGACGCCGCCCTATCCCAGCGGATCGCCGCCCGCCTCCTCGAACTCGGTGTCTATGCCGTAGGCTTCTTCTATCCCGTCGTCCCCCGCGGCGAGGCGCGCATACGCACCCAAATCAGCGCCGCCCACTCCCCCGCCGATATCGACTTCGCCCTCGAACAATGGGCAAAAATCCAAACCGAATTCCGCCTGTAATTTTGCTTGACCCTCCGCCAAAAGCAGCAAATAAATCTCTGAGATAAAGAAAAAATTTATGGGCGAACTTCGAATTAAATCTAATAGGACAGCGGTTTATCATGTTTTTGCGCGGGTGGTGCATAAACGCAGGCTGCTGGGCGAGGCGGAGCGGGAGGTTTGGGTGCATGCGCTGGAGCGCGCGGCGTGCTTCAGCGGGGTGGAACTGATCACCTACTGCTGCCTCGGCAACCACTTCCACATTCTTGTGCGCATCGATCCGGCGGCGCGGGACTGCTCCGACGCGGAGTTGGTGCGGCGTTTCGCGGCGCTCTACGGTGCCTCGCGCGCGGCCTGGTGCGGGCTCGACGCGGCGGGCCTCGCGCATGCGTTGGGACGGGGCGAGACGAACGAGGCGCAACGGCTGCGAAAGCGGTTGCGTTCGCGCATGGGGGATGTCTCGGAGTTCATGCGCACGCTGTGCCAGCGCTACACCAAGTGGTATAACCGCACGCACCAGACCGCCGGCACGCTGTGGTCGGAGCGTTTCGGCAGCGTGCTGGTGCAGGACATCCCGTGGCTTGTTGCGCTGGTCGCAGCGTATGTCGACCTGAACCCGGTACGCGCGGACCTCGCGGCGCTGCCGGGCGAGTACCGCTGGAGCGGCTACACAGCAGCACTCGCGGGCAATGAGGATCTGTTCCGCGCCCTCGCGGCGTGTTTCCCGCGCGAGACGGACGCGGAGGCGGCGATGACCTGCTACCGGTGCCTCATGCTCGGCAAGGGCGCGACGGCGAAGCGCGACGGCAAGGGCGCGCGGGTGGACCCCGAGGCGTTGTTGGACACGGCGCGGGCGGGCGGCGAACTGCGGCCCCACGAGTTGCTGCGTCTTAAACTCCGCTTTCTCACGAAGGGCCGGGCACTCGGGACGCACGAGTGGATGCGGCAGGCCGCGGCGGCAGGCAGGGCGGACCGAGCCCCCCTCTCCCCCGCCCTTCTCGAGGTCCTCGACAACGCTGAAATCGCGGTGGGCTGCCGCAAGTATCGCTACGGCGGGGTCGCCCCGCCGGGCGGGTGAAGCCGTCGCGCCAAGACAACCAGCGCATTTCTTATATTGCCCTTGATTTTTTTAAGCAAGTCTAATGAAGTGATGCTTCTCTTCCCGCCACCATGAAAAAATACCTCTACCTATCACTAATCCCGGAGTCCCTTATCGCTTCGATGCTCCCGCCGGAGCAATTCGGCAACTATTACGCAGTGGGGGCGGAGAAACGTTCCCGAGGACAGGCTATCTTTTTCGAGGTCGATCCCGCCTTTCGGTCGGACTATCTGCCCTTGCAGGACATCGAGAAGCGATGTGTGCCGCACACCGACGGCAGCCCCAGGCGATCGACATACCTTAGCATCTATCGCGTATTGGAGCACGTTCCCCTTTCCGCTCTGGGCAATCTACACCTCGCAACCACCGACGGTCGCGTCCTCTCCCTCGGGCAAAAACCCTTCGAGGCAAAGTCCGAGGATCGCCTGCACCTATACCAAGAATTCTGTCCGGTGAACCCGCGTGTCGCGAGCACGCTGGACCCAGCTGCATTCCTGCGCCACATGACGGATCCCATGCAGCCGATCTCGGTGGGTAAAATCGTTTTCTGCGAGATGCGCTTGGAGGAGCTGGCCACCGATCCCGAAGGCGGTGCCGTCGAAGACCTGCCCTACCACAACATCCACCACCTGCGCGACTGCCTCCTCGGTCTCAAATACGACCCGAATAAGAAGACCAAGGTCGTCATGCGGCACCTGCAGCAAGACGTGCTTTTCCGCACGGTGCGCAGCGGATTTTTTGTCGGGGACAAGGAGCATCTGCTCTACTACCCGATGCCTTCTCTGGAAGAGCTGGAGCTGAATCACCATCCGTGGTGGCGCTCCGCGCTGACAACCTTCGCCACCTGATCCAGCCCACGAACCTTTACGCGCTATGATTGCCAATCCGCTTTACTGGCTCGCCCCGACGGCGGCCATCGTCGCCCTCACTTTCGCCCTGCACTTCTTCCGGCAGATGAAGCGGGAAGACGAAGGGACGGAGACAATGAAACGCATCGCCATGCACGTTCGCAAGGGTGCCATGGCCTACCTGACCCAGCAATACAAGATAGTCGTCGTGTTTTTCGCGGTGATTGCCATTGTCCTCGCGTTTCTCGCCTTTGTTCTGCAGATCCAGAACCAATGGGTTCCCTTCGCCTTCCTGACAGCGGGCTTTTTCTCCGGGCTTGCGGGCTTTTTCGGAATGAAGACGGCAACCTATGCCGCCGCACGCACGGCCAACGCCGCCTCTCGTTCGCTCAACGAGGGGTTGCGTGTTTCTTTCCGCAGCGGTGCCGTCATGGGGCTCGTCGTGGTGGGGCTTGCACTCCTTGATATCTCTGCATGGTTTTTTATTCTCAATATTTTCATCAAAGACGCTGATCCGATCCACCGTATCCTCATCATCACGACAACGATGCTCACCTTCGGCATGGGAGCTTCGCTTCAAGCGCTCTTCGCGCGCGTGGGCGGAGGTATCTACACGAAAGCAGCGGATGTCGGAGCGGACCTCGTCGGGAAGGTGGAGGCGGGCATTCCGGAGGACGATCCGCGCAATCCCGCCACTATCGCGGACAACGTGGGCGACAACGTGGGCGACGTCGCGGGCATGGGCGCCGACCTCTACGAATCGTATTGCGGTTCGATTCTCGCAACGGCGGCCCTCGGTGCCGCCGCCTACGGGCTCACGGGTGACGCGGCCATGCAGTTCAACGCCGTGCTCGCTCCCCTGCTCGTGGCCGCGACCGGAACCCTGCTGTCCATTGTCGGGATTTTCTTTGTGCAGGCGAAGCCGGGCTCGGGCCACAGCCAACTCATGGGCGCGCTGCACCGGGGTGTCAACGTGAGCTCCGTTCTCATCGTCATCGCTTCCTTCCTACTGCTGCGCTATCTTGCCATCGACAACTACATCGGCATCTGGGGTGCCATCGTGACCGGCCTTGTCACGGGGATCGTCATCGGCAAATCGACCGAATACTATACCTCGCAGCAATTCAGCCCGACGAAAGGGATTGCGCAGCAAGCCGAGACCGGTCCCGCCACCGTCATCATCGCGGGCATGGGTGTGGGCTTTCTTTCCACCGCCATTCCGGTGCTCGCCGTCGCCCTCGGAACGATCCTCGCCTACACCTTCGCGGCGGGCAGCCTCGGGCTCGAGAACATTCTCTTCGGACTCTACGGCATTGGCATCGCGGCCGTCGGCATGCTGTCCACTCTTGGTCTAACGCTGGCGACTGACGCCTACGGCCCCATCGCCGACAACGCCGGGGGCAACGCCGAGATGAGCGGCCTTGGCCCGGAGGTGCGCAACCGCACCGATGCTCTTGACTCCCTCGGCAATACGACCGCCGCCACGGGCAAGGGTTTCGCCATCGGTTCCGCCGCCCTCACCGGCCTCGCTCTCCTCGCCTCCTACATTCAGGAGATCAAGATGTCCATCGGGCGCGTCATCGAGCGGGCCGCCGGGTTTACCTTCCCCGACGGCACAAGCTTCACGGAGCGGGCCGACATACAGGCCATCACGCTCGTGGACTTCATGGCCTACTTCCAAATCCACCTCATCAACCCGCGCGTCCTCGTCGGTGTATTTATCGGTGCGATGATGGCCTTCGTCTTCTGCGGACTGACAATGAATGCCGTGGGCCGCGCGGCCGGACGCATGGTCGAAGAAGTCCGCCGCCAGTTCCGCGAGATCGACGGCATCCTCGAGGGCAAAAACGAGCCCGACTACGCACGCTGCGTCGAAATCTCCACGAAAGGTGCCCAGCGCGAGATGATTCTTCCGTCCGTCGCGGCTGTGCTTGTTCCCGTCATCACCGGGATCCTTCTGGGGGTGGCGGGGGTCTTCGGGTTGCTCGCGGGCACGCTCTCCACAGGCTTCATTCTCGCTGTTTTCATGGCCAATTCCGGCGGGGCGTGGGACAACGCCAAAAAATACATTGAGGAAGGTCACTTCGGAGGCAAAGGCTCATCCGCGCACAAAGCCGCCATCATCGGCGATACGGTGGGCGACCCCTTCAAGGACACCTCCGGCCCAAGCCTCAACATCCTCATCAAGCTCATGAGCATGGTCTCCATCGTCATGGCCGGCGTGACCACGGCATACAGTCTTTTCTGAGGGATCGGGCCGGTTAGAACGCCTGTGTTGATAAACTTCCTGTAAATGTTCCCCGGACCGGAACGTTCCGTGGTTGCCTTGAGCACGTCGAGACCCCAACCTGCGCCGACTCAAAACAATTGCGGCCATGGAAAGCTCAATCCACAGACACTACCCGATCCCGAACCTCAACTTCCGCGACTTCTGGGATATTTGCAGCCACTACCAGCGTATCCACCCGAAGTACCGAAGCATCCTCTACACCGTGGAGGGCTTCGGCATGAACATCTGCCAGGACGAAGGCGACGTCTCCAAAGTCCTCCTTGCCATCGCCGACCACCGTAACCAAGTCCGCCGCTACATCGCCCGCTTCTACATCTCGTCACACAGTGAACCGGGCGACTACGGCAACGCCAAGATGGTCTACCTGCCAGAGCAGACCGACTTCATGGACCCCGGACTCCACTTCTACACGGAGTCCGACAACAAATTGCTACTCTACAATTTCGAGGACTTCATCTTCAACAGCTACACCATCGCGGAGCAGGAATCGGCGGAGATCGAATACGGCCTACCCTGCGAAATCCTCGCCGCCGTCATCGACATGCGCGGCTTCTCGGCCTTCTGCGAGCAACCAAGTATTGAATCGCCCTACACCTGCGGGCTCATGACCTCCTTCTACAATATGGTGCGGACCGGCTTTAAACGCTTCCCCGCCGACATGGTGAAGTTCCTCGGCGACGGTGTCCTCGCCGTCTGGCAGACCGACTCGAAAGACCGCGACATCGCCATCAACGTGTGCGTCGAAGGCCTCTCGCAAATGCCGATGGCATGGCGGCGCATTGTGCGCGGCCCGGAATTCAGCCACGGTGCGCCCGAGGGCATCGGCAGCGGCGTGAGCTTCGGGCTCGCCTCCAAAGTGAGCATCGACAACGACTACATCGGTCGCCCCATCAACATCGCCAGCCGCCTTTGCGGTATCTGCCCGCCCTCCAAGACCTACATCGATAAAGCTGTGCCCAACGTCGGCGGCCTCGGCGTCAAACAGGCCACCGTGCGTCTGAAGAGCTTCGGCGACCAAAAGGTCTGGATGATCGACAATGTCGTGTCCTCCGGCAGCGTCACCGCCACCTTTAGCATGAACGCCTGATTTTCGCGGAGGCGAGTGGAGTCCGGGAAACCCACATTGGCACGACTTTCACCGTGCCCGGCGCAAAAAAGAAAGGCCCGCGTGTCGCGCACGCGGGCCTTCCGGGTAGCCTGAAATCGTCGGGACGGCCTCAGATCGCGCTCTTGAGGGCGCTGCCGGGCTTGAATTTCACGGACTTCGAGGCCGCGATCTTGATCGCTTGGCCGGTCTGCGGGTTCACACCCGTGCGGGCCGCGCGCTTGACCACGGAAAAAGTGCCGAAGCCGATGAGTTGCACGGACTTAGCCTTGCTCTTGAGGCCCTTCTTGATGCCCTCGAGAACGGCGTCGAGCGAGCGCTCGGCGGCGGCCTTCGACGTATCGGGGCCGAGTGACTTTTGGATGCTTTCGATCAATTCTGACTTGTTCATGTATTCTCCTTTTTGAGGTTGGTTGATTCAGTGCTGTGAATAGCGCGCCTATCTGAACGAGTTATTCACAGCGCCGTCAATGCAAAAGCCACTCTCCTCCTGTCTTTTTTTTATCCGGCCTATCCT
>SKLD01000037.1 GCA_007123395.1 Opitutales bacterium | reverse complement strand
CGGCAGCCACACCCTCCTCCTCGAAGTCGTCGACGAAGCCGGCCGCTCCGCCGTCCACACCCACCGCTTCCGCCTGTAAAACAAACCGCGCCACAAACAAGACATTCCTCAATTTCCCCGTCAGTCAAAATTTCTCTGAGCTACAACAAAAATGACTAAACCCCGAATCATTGATAAACAGAGAATTACTGATAGATGAAATATATGCCGGAAGGAAATCAGTATTTTACCATTCTTCGGTAATGTGATCATTTTCTCTGAGCAAAACTAAATTAAAGTTTGCCGAATTTCGCGAAATTTGGTTTCAGGGATTTAATCGTATATTTAATAAGTCAGTCTGCCTAACATCCCTATGGGTTGGCAGGGAATCTTTCCGTATTCTGAGGATATGTCGGCTTTGGGGGATCGGCGTTGCCATGGCGGGGGGATTGTGGTTTGGGAAGATCGTATGGGGAGGCGAGACGAGCGGTTTTTATTATTCGGGACGCGTCCGGACCGGTATGACTGGCGGGGGGCGGGCTGGTTCGCGGTCTTATATGCGGGGGCGTTCGCGGTGGCGGCGGTGGTGGCGCCGCCGGTGTATGCGGGTGTGCTTTGGCTGGCGGAGGGTGCCGGGGAGGGCACACTGCTGCACTACTTGGCAGGGAAGCGGCTGGATGTGTATGTCGACCGTGTGCGGTTGCTTTTTGCGCTGGGAGCGACGCTTTGGCTGATCGGGTATTGCCGGTTGTGGGGGCGCTTTGGTTTCGCTTGGGATCGGCACGGGGCGGCGGATTTTGCAGTGTGGCTTGGCGTCGGCGCGGCGATGCTGGCGGGAATGGCGGGGATGCAGTGGATGTTTCTCGGGCCGGAGTGGGCGGAGGGCGCGGGGCCGGAGCGGTTGGCGCGGATTGCGGCGGGAGCGCTTGCGACGGCGCTGGTGGTCGGCTTTCTGGAAGAGGCAATTTTCCGAGGCATGGTGTTCCGTATGTTCTACACGGCGCTGCCGCCGGCGTCGGCTGTTGTGCTCTCGGCCTTGGTTTTTGCGGCGGTGCATTTCAAGGGAGTGTCCTTCGACGCGGGTGCGGAGTTGCACTGGTGGACGGGTTTCGCGGTGGCGTGGGAGTCGTTTCTCGCGGTGGTCTACACTTTCGATTTTTTTCCGTTTTTGAATCTGTTTCTGGCGGGGGTGGCGCTGAACCTCCTCTTTTTGCGCACGGGCGGCCTGATGGCCTGTGTGGGCTTGCACGCCGGTTGGGTGGTCGTGCGGCAGACGTGGGCGGGGAGCGTGGCTTTTGAGGACGGGCCGGGGGCTGTCTGGCTCGGCGGGCGGGGGGTGGTTGACGGCGTCGTGCCGGTTGTCATTCTGCTTTTGTTGATTGGTTGGCTGTTCCATGGGATCTATAGCCGGAAAGTGGAAGGCGCGCGTCCTCGAAGCGGCGGGAGCAGTCGTTGATCTCGTCTTTCCGCGGCACTGCGTAGGCTGCGGAGGGGCGGTGGAAGACGATGTCTACGCCTTTATGTGCGCACCCTGCCGGGCCGACCTGTATTTCATCGACGGGGCCTATTGCCGTGCCTGCGGCTACCCATACCTCGGTATGACGGCGGCGGACCGGGTGTGCCCGAACTGCCGCGAGTTGCGCCCCGTCTTCGAGCGGGGACGGGCACTGCTGCTGCACCGCGGGTTGGGCGGTCGGCTCGTCGTCGAGCTGAAGTACTACAAGGGGCTCTTCTTGCGCAACGACCTTGTCCGGCTTATCGGGCGGTTTGGCGATTTGGAGGTGTATATCGGGGACGCTGTGCTGGTGCCGGTGCCGCTGCATCCTCGCAAGGAAAGGGAGCGCGGCTTCAACCAGAGCCGGTTTCTCGCCGGTCTTTTCGCAGCGGTTGCGGATGGCGCGATGGTGGAGGACGCCCTCGTGCGGACGCGCGACACGGACTCGCAGACACGCCTGCGAAGGGAGGAACGGGCCGGCAACGTTAAAAATGCCTTTGCCATCGCGCCGAGCGTCACTATCCGTAGTGATAAAACTTACATTGTGGTCGACGACGTCTACACGACCGGCGCAACCCTCAACGCTTGTGCTGTCGCTCTCCTCAAGGGCGGCGTGCGCGCGGTGCGGGTCCTTTCTCTGGCGCACGGTTGATCCGTCCGGTGGACGGCGGGTTACGACCACGCTCAATTACACGACAAACAACGATGCGTTTCTTCTCGAAGCCAAGATATTCGACCGTCACCGCGCCGCGAAAAAAAGACATCCCCAAGGACCTTTACACGAAGTGTCCGAAGACGGGTGAGCTGATCTACACACGCGAGTTGGAAAAAAATCTGATGGTCGTGCCGAACAGCGGCTACCACTTTTCACTCGACGCGCCAAGCCGGGTGACGTCGCTCATCGACACGGGCACATGGGAGGAAATGGACGCTTCTCTGGAATCCGTCGATGTCCTGAAATTCAAAGATATCAAACCGTATGCCGATCGACTCGAGGGCTACAAAGCAAAGACGGGTCTGAGCGATGCCGTTGTCAGCGGCACCGGCAAGATGGACGGTATGGATGTATCACTTGCGGTCATGGACTTCCGTTTTGGCGGAGCGTCCATGGGCAGTGTGGTGGGCGAAAAGATCGCCCGCGCGGCGGAGCGGGCCGCAGGCGAGGGGATCCCGCTCATTGTCGTGTCGGCGTCCGGCGGCGCGCGTATGCAGGAGGGTATCTTCAGCCTCATGCAGATGGCGAAGACCAGCGCCGCCCTGGCGCGGCTCGACCGCAAGGGCCTGCCCTTCATTTCCGTGCTCACCAACCCGACGACGGGCGGGGTGACGGCGAGCTTCGCGACCTTGGGCGACGTCATTCTGGCGGAGCCGGAGGCGCTCATCTGCTTCGCGGGTCCGCGGGTCATCAAGGAAGGGACCAACCAAGAACTGCCGCCCGGCTTCCAGCGGGCGGAGTTTCTCCTTGATCGCGGTCTTATCGACCAGATCGTGGACCGCCGCCAGCTCCGGCGGCGGATCATCCTTTTCCTGCGCGCGTTCGGCGGGCGCGGGTTACCGGAATCGGCGGAGGGCGGCGTCGCCGCTGCTAGCTGAGGACGCTATACCCTACATCGATTATCGGTCCCCGGGGAGAGCTTCCCGTCCTCCATG
>SKLD01000052.1 GCA_007123395.1 Opitutales bacterium | reverse complement strand
CTTTGTGGGCACCCTTCCCCGCGCACTGCGCATGCGCCGAACGGCGCGCAAAACTTTGCCACCGGCGAGCGGGCAGGCTCCCTGTGCATCGGACGGCTAGGCGTGGGCGGCGGCGTACTCGCGCAAGCCCGCTTCGGTGGGATGGCGCTCGGGGCGATAACCGAGGTCGCGGCGGGCGGCGCTGATGTCAAACCAGTGACTCTTGGCGAGTTCGGTGGCAACGAAACGGGTCATAGGCGGTTCGCCCCCGAGCCGGAGGACACTCCAGACGGTTTCGGCAACAGCACCGACACGATAGGCGGCGGTATAGGAGACACGGCGTTTGACGGACGGAATGCCAAGGCGCGCGAGCAGATCCTGTATCCACGGCCACAGCTCGACGGGTTCGCCTTGGGAAAGAAAATACGCTTTGCCGCCGCCGCGGCCATCCGCGAGGGCGTCGAGCGCGAGGATGTGCGCCTCAGCGGCGTTGCGCACGTGGGTAATGTCGACCCGGTTGGTGCCATCGCCGACAATTGCGAGGCGGGCGGCGCGGGCACGGGCGATCACACGCGGGAGGAGGTGCGGATCGCCCAGCCCCCAAATGAGGTGCGGACGCAGGGCGCAGACGCGCAGGCCTGCGTTGCCGTCGGCGGCGAGCGCTTCCTGTTCAGCGACGGCCTTGGTTTCGGCATAGTGGCAAAGCCAGTTCTTCCCGTAGGGCAGGGTTTCGTCCGCCCCCTCGAAGGACTCACCGGAAAAGACGACACTGGGTGTGCTCGTATGCACAAGGTATGGCACGTCGGCCTCACGACACGCGGCAAGGATGTTGCGGGTACCGGTGATGTTGGCTTCGATGTAATCGCGGCGCGCCCCCCACACGCCCGCCTTGGCGGCCGTATGGATGACTGCCGCGCAACCCCGGACGGCACGGCACAGCGCACCGGCGTCGGTCACCGAGCCCCTTACGATTTCGACGCCCGCCGCGGCGAGGTCATCCGCCGCGCCGCGCTGAAAGGCACGCACGCTTGCGCCGCGCTCACGCAGCGCCGCGACGATGTAGCGCCCGAGGAAACCGGCACCGCCGGTAACAAGAATGGTTTTTCCGGAAAGGTCCATGATTGCACTCGCGTTTCACTGGGTTAGCGTTGCCGCGCGTCGAGTTTTCGCGCGAGGGATAGCCGATGTATCTTGGCGTTGTGCCGCACGTCGACCGGAAATCGCTTCACAAAGTAGAACCGTTGGATCCCGGCGGTATGCGGATGGGCTTCGGCAAGTGAACGTAATTCCCGCTGAAAAGCGGTAGCGGCTTCCCTCCCCAGCGGAAAGACGCCGCGCTCCGGCTCCACGGCTAAGGCCGGGGTCTGTCGGCCGGGCGCACCGAAGCCCAGAAGTGCGCTGCGGTAGACCTTGGGATGACGATTGAAGATCGCTTCGCAACAGTCCGTGTAAAGCGGACCGTCCGCTGTCAGAACACGCTCGGCCAACCTCCCGCAGAACCAAAGGCGTCCGTCTTCATCGACATACCCGAGATCCCCCATGCGGTGCCATACGCGGCCCTCCTCGTCAGTCAGCTTCGCCGCCGCCGTCGCCTCCGGGAGGCGATCGTATTCACGCGTGACAACGGGCCCGGCGACAACGATCTCGCCGATGTCTCCGGGACGGAGAACGCGTGCCTCTTCCATGCGTCGCGGGGGCGGCGACACCGGCTCGACGATGCGCACCGCCATCTCGGGAAAGAGACGGCCGACACATGTGCCCGCGCCCGCGTCGGTCTTCGCACGAGTCCCGCCGAGGACTTCGGCGGCACGGATGACAGAAACCGGCAGACTCTCCGTCGCTCCGTAGGGGCTGAAGATTTCACCGTTGGGCATGACAGGGCCGAAACGCTCCATCAACTGCGGGGGCACGGCCGCGCCCGCCATGAGAACGCGCCGCAAGGAAGGCAGCTGTATTGCCTTCTCCTCGCAATACCGGCAGATCTTCGCCCAGAGGACGGGCGAACCAAAACTGTTTGTCACCGCGTTTTGTTGAATTGCCTGCACTATGCATGCGGGATCAACGGCGGCGGGACGGCTGGGGTTCATCTCCGGAACGACGGTGGTCATGCCAAAGGCGGGATTGAAGAGCGCGAAGATCGGCAACATCGGCAGATCGACTTCCCCGCGTTCAATGCCGAAGCGCCCGCCGATCAAACGCACCTGCGCGTCGAACATGCCGTGCTCGTAGCACACGCCCTTGGGCGCACCCGTCGATCCCGAGGTGAAGAGAATCGCCGCCGCTTCATCGGACCGCGTCTCAACGGTGGCAAAGCGCGCGCCCGGTTGCAGGCGCCGCTCAAAACTCCGCCCAACGGACACCCGCGCGCGCACCGAGCCAAACGCGCGGCGGAAAAGATAGCTCAGCAAAACCGCCGGCGGAATACCCACCACCGCCTGCGGCCGGGTGTGCTCGACACAGCGCAGAAAATGGCGCAGACCCATGCCCGGATCAATGACCACAGGAATGGCACCGATCTTGAAAAATGCAAAAATCACACGGATCAAATCGAGCCCCGGCTTGACCATGACAAGCGTACGCACACCGCGCTCGATTCCGTTTGCCGTGAGATAAGCCGCCGTCGCACAGGCCTCGCGCTCGAGTTCGGCGAATGTCTTGTCGCGGTAGCGGATTGATCCGTCGCGCCCGCGCCCTAAAGGTGCCCGCACCGCCAGAACATCGGGCATCTCCTCCGCACGCAGAGGCAGAAAACGGGCAACATTGGCATTTTCGTTCGGCATAACAACCAGTCGTGCCCGACCAAGCAGCACAAGACAAGCCCCCGCTCGCACCACCCCGCGACCACCAATGATAATGCCCGTTGCAAGTTCCGCCGAGGCGCCTCCAAACAAGCCACCCCACCATGCCGCCTCATCCCAAACAGCCCATCCACCCACTGCAAAAATGCACCCCATGCCCTTGACCCTGCCCAAAAACCGCTTCTGTATTATCTCTGAGATTTACTATAATTTATGGGACAAATACGCATTAAGTCAGATGAGGTTTCCGTATACCATGCTTATACACGCATTGTGCATAAGCGGCGGCTGCTCGCGGATGTGCAGCGGCAGGTGTGGGTCGCCGCGCTGCACCGCGCGGCGCGCTTCAGCGCGGTGGAGGT
>SKLD01000369.1 GCA_007123395.1 Opitutales bacterium | reverse complement strand
GCGCCACCTTCGATCCGGCGAAGGTCAGCCTCGCCTACGCGGCCTCCGCGGACCACAAGCCCGTGCCGGTGTTCGGGGGCGGCACCGCCGCTGCGGCCAACAAGCCGCGCTGGAAGAAGATCGTCGCCCGTCCCCGCTTCACCATCCGGCTCGATCTCGGCGCGGGTCGGCAGTCCTACCGTCTCCTCGCCTCCGACCTCACCGAAGGCTACGTCCACTTCAACAAGTCCGAATAGCATGCCCGCCGACATCGACATCCACACCAAGACCGAGGTGCTCCTCGAAGCGCTGCCCTACGCGCAGGCCTTCCGCGGAAGCGTCTTTGTCGTCAAGATCGGCGGTTCGTTCATGGAAGCCGTCGAGGCGCAGCGCAGCGTCGCGGGCGACCTCGCCTTCCTCGCCGCCATCGGCATCAAGGTCGTCGTCGTACACGGCGGGGGCAAAGCCATTTCCCGCGCCATGCAAGAAGCCCGCATCGAGCCGGTCTTCCGCAACGGGCTGCGTGTGACCGATGCCGCCACCGTGGCGATCGTCGAGCGCACGCTCAATCACGTCGTCAACGCCGAGGTCGCGGGACACCTGCGCGAGAAGAAGAACCGCCCGCAGGGAATCTTCGGGCAGGAGGTCTTCCACGCCGAGCGCCTGTCCGCCGACGGCACCGGCCAACCCGTCGACCTCGGCTTCGTCGGTTCCGTCACCCGCGTCGATCCGTCGCCCGTTCTCCGCGCCCTTGGGGCCGACCTCACCCCGGTGGTCTCGCCGGTGGGGCGCGACAGCGACGGCCAATACTACAATATCAATGCCGATGTCGCCGCTTCGCACCTCGCCGCCGCCCTGCATGCGCGCCGTCTTGTTTTTCTCTGCGATGTGCCCGGCCTGCTCCGCGACCCGAAAGACCCCGAGACCATCATCTCCACGCTGCCTGTCGGCGAGGTTCCCGCGCTGCGCGAAGCTGGCGTGATCGGGAGCGGCATGCTACCCAAGGTCGAAAGCGGGGTCCGTGCCATCGGATCGGGCGTGCGGCGTGTCCACTTCATCGACGGACGCCTCCCGCATAGCCTCCTCCTCGAAATCTTCACCGACCGCGGCATCGGCACCGAAATCGTCGCCGCCTGACGCCGCGCCGCTTCATCCTTACCCGAACTGCTTTCCTTAAATGTCGTCGAAAACCAAGTCCGTCACCGCCGGCAAGGTAACCTCCGCCAAGGTCGCCAGCCTCTATGACGCCCATGTGTTGAAAAACTACGGGCCCGCGCCCTGCGCGCTGGTGCGTGGCGAAGGCAGCCACGTGTGGGACGCGGAAGGCCGCCGCTACCTCGACTTTCTCTCCGGCATCGCCGTTAACACCCTCGGCCACGCCCATCCGCGGTGGGTCGCCGCCGTGCGGGAGCAGGCCGGCGCGCTCGCCCATGTGAGCAACCTCTTTCACAATGAGCCGCAGGGCCGCCTTGCCGCGCGCCTCTGCGAACGTGCCGGGCCCGGACGCGTCTTCTTCTGCAACAGCGGGGCCGAGGCCAACGAGTTTCTCATCAAGCTCGCGCGCCTGTGGGGCCGCGAGCGCTCCGGCGGACGCGAAGGCGAGTGCTTCGAGGTCATTACGGCAACCAACGCCTTCCACGGGCGCACCTTCGGCGGCATGTCGGCGACGCCCCAGAAGAAGGTGCAGGAGGGCTTTGCGCCGCTGCTTCCGGGATTTGTCCACGCCGCCTTCAACGATGCCGCGGACTTCGCCGCCAAGGTCAACGTGCGCACAGCCGCCGTCCTCATCGAGACGATTCAGGGGGAGGGCGGTATCCACGAAGCCACGACGGAATTTCTGCGCGACTTGCGCAAGCTCTGCGACGAAAAGGGGCTCCTCCTCATGATCGACGAAGTCCAGTGCGGCATCGGCCGGACCGGGACGTTCTTCGCCTACGAGCGCGCGGGTATCACGCCCGACGCCATTGGCATGGCCAAGGGGCTTGGCGGCGGATTCCCCATCGGCGCCGCATGGGTGCGCTCCGGCTACGACGAACTCTTTACGCCCGGCTCGCACGGCACGACCTTCGGCGGCACGCCGCTCGCCTGCGCCGCCGCCCATGCCGTCATCGACGGCATCGAAGAGGACAATCTCCTCGACCGCGTGCAGGTGCAGAGCGGGCCGTGGATGGAATCGCTCCGTGCCCTTGCCAGACGCCACCCGGATCACGTCGCGGGCGTGCGCGGGCGGGGGTATCATGTGGCGCTTGTCATGAAGGGCGACCCGCTCCCGTGGGTCAGGTGTTTCCGCGAACACGGTTTGCTCACCGTCCGCGGCGGCTCCGATGCCATCCGTCTCATGCCGCCGCTCACCGTCTCCGCCAACGAACTCGAGACCTCCGTCGATATCATCGATCTCGCCTTCGGCACCGGAGCGGCGTAACTTGTATCCCGAAACTCAATCCATAACCGAGAAACCGTCATGGCCCGTTCCTTTCTGCAATGCACCGACATCCCCGCCGGGGAACTCGACGCCGTCTTCCACCAAGCCGCCGCCCTCAAGGCGGAACGGCCGCGCGGCCATCCACCCTTTATCGAAGGGCAGACATGGGCGCTTATCTTCCACAAGCCGAGCACGCGCACCCGCGTGTCGTTCGAGGTCGGTATCAATGAGTTGGGGGGCTACCCGCTCTACCTCGAACAGAGCCAGACGCAGATGGGCCGCGGCGAGAGCGTGGCCGACACCGCCAAGGTGCTCTCGCGGTATGTCCACGGCATCGTCATCCGTACGTTCGACCAGGCCATGGTCGAGGAGCTGGCCCGCGAAGGCAGCATTCCCGTGATCAACGGGCTCACCGATCTACTGCATCCCTGCCAAGTGTATTCCGACGCCTTCACCCTCGCGGAACGGTGGGTCGACGAGGAGGAAGACTGGGCCGGGAGCCTGAAAGGCCGCAAGGTGGCCTTTATCGGCGACACCGCCTCCAACATGGCGCACTCGTGGATCCTCGGCGGGGCGCACTTCGGCATGGAGGTCGCGCTCGCGGGTCCGGAGTCGTTCCGGCCCGGCGCGGAGATTGATGCGCGGCTCAAGGCTGCCGGTCTCGCCCGCAACTACACCATTACGACCGACCCGCTTGAAGCCGCCGCCGGCGCGGATGTCGTCTATACCGATGTCTGGGTGAG
>SKLD01000063.1 GCA_007123395.1 Opitutales bacterium | reverse complement strand
CTACAACCTCACACCAGGCACGGGCTATGCGGAAGTTGTCCGGGAAATTGTGCGCCGCGAGCCCTCTCCGGCAGGCGTCTTCGCCCTGAAAATAATGTGGGACACAATGGATGCTTTCCTTGACATCATTCACAAAGAACACCCCGAGACGCGATCTCTTGAAGATTCAAGAATTTTCCGAGACTTCTTCCCCCGTCCGAAATTTGTCTTCCTTCGAAGAGAGGACAAGCTACGCCAGGCGATTTCGTTTGTTAAAAGTCTCCAGACGGATGAATGGATCGCTGAAAGACGGGGAGATGATCCGGATCGAAGGCACTTGGCTTTTGACTATATTGCGATTTCAGAAGCAATTTCGAAGTTCGAAACCGAGGACCGGCTCTGGAGGCAGTTCCTTACGGCGTCGAATTTCGACTTTGTCGAAGTCACTTACGAGGAACTGCAGAGTGATCCGCAGCGCGTCATCCGCCGCATTTTCGAGCACTTGGGACTCTCCGTATCGCGCGTGCCCGGCTTAAGCGAAACCGGAATGCGGGTGATGGCGGATACAACAAACAAAGAATGGCACCAAAGATACACGGACGTCGAAGAAGCCATATCCCGCGCATCGCCGGTTTGCCGTCGGCTAAAGCCGGCAGAGGATGAAGGCAAATGTTCCATCACCTCCTGCCCGGAAAATTTGGTTTGCGGAGAGAGATTCCGGATCTCGTTCACCTTGGAAAACACCGGAGCACAGCCGTGGCCGAGTGTAGGCGGTTCGCACGGAGATCTGTGGATCGTTGTTCGCGGTCGATGGACACCTCCCAATAAGTGTGCGGGGACAATAGACTCATGCAGGATCTATCTGCACCGCGATCTTCATCCGCGCGAAGCGGACACAATATCCGGTATTCTGCAAGCACCGGATGAACCCGACGATTACTCCTTGTCTCTTGATGTGTGGCAAGAGGGCGTTGGTTGGATTCCGACGAAGACGAATGAAAAAACAACTCCCCGCCTCGTGAGAGTGCGTCCGATTGAAAGTGACCGGCTTGCGGCGAAATTCTTCCCCGAAGCGACACGGCTCCTCGCCGGTTGGTCGTGGGTGCCGTGGTTGGGCCACATCTATACAAGGAATCTTCCCTGGCTCTACCACAATGATTTCGGCTGGATGCTCATTGGTATCGAAGGCACTCATGGCGGCGACTACTGGTTCTTCATGGACGGGCTGGGTTGGTTGAAAACCTCGCTCACCGAGTTTCCGCAAATGTATTTGCAACAATATGACCGTTGGGCGGACTATCTTGGAATGGAAAACGGTCTGTGCCGATTCCGATGCCTTCAAACCAAAGACATTATCGAAGCGAAACCAACCAAACGCTGAGCCACGAAAACCGATGCGCGGACTCACTGACCGGGGAGAGGCCTCTGGAACCGGTCTTCGAAATACGCGCGCAGCTCAATGACCGAAGGATGTCCGGCGAATTGCGCGGCATGGGCATTGTACGTTGCCTCCGCCTGCTCCCAGCGCTCCAAGTGAGCGTACATCATGACATGGGCGGCGTTGACGACCGCTTGGTTTTCCTCACCGACGATGCCCTTGCTCCACGCGAAGGCCTCCTCGACAAGCGCATCGCTCCATGAGTCCTTGAGGGGCGCTTGTAACGTGCAAAGGTCGGGCGGAACCGCTTGGGTGCAGCGGAAGACGAACGCCCCGGAGCCGTCAATGGGCGTCACCGGCTCAAAGTAGTCGCGGAGCAGATACTGGATGATGTGGACCCACGCCTCGTAGAAGTGAAGGTAGTCCTGATGGAAGAGAATCCCTTTGCCGGGAAGCAAGGCGGGGAAGAACTGGCGGAGGACGTTCACGCAGAGCTTCTCGTACTTCATAACATCCACCATGAGGAACTCGACGGGCTCCTGGTCGTAGGCAAACTTCGTGAGATCGGCTTGCCGGACGTCGGCCCGGTCGATCCAGGCGCGGATGCTCCGCTTGTAGTCTTCGACAAACCAATCGCCCTCTTTGCACATGCCCTCGTAGGCCGTGCCCTTGACGCATCCTTCCA
This sequence comes from Opitutales bacterium, assembly GCA_007123395.1. Lineage (GTDB taxonomy): Bacteria > Verrucomicrobiota > Verrucomicrobiia > Opitutales > Oceanipulchritudinaceae > SLLG01. The sequence goes on along the minus strand of SKLD01000063.1, from coordinate 1,103 downwards.
TGATGAAGTCCCACCAGAAGAGATCGTAGACGCGCACCTTGCGTTCCCGCGTCGCGGCCCGCGGGTTCGCACGCACGCCGTTGACCATCGACTTCGTCAGCGACCCGAGAAAGGTGCCCAGCTCGACGACCTCGCCCGCACCCTCATAGAGATGGGTGCAATACCATTCGCAATAGGCTTGCTCCTGCAGGGTTGTCATCCCGATGTAAGGAACGCGCGGAAATACCTTCGGATGGCTCTGCAGTTCCTTGATGAGCACCTGTTTTCCGCCCTGAAAGTAGTCCGTGAGATGGGAATGCTGCATGAGGACGCGGTAGGCGCGGTGGGCGTCCCGGAGGTCCGTTGACGTTTCTTCGAGAAAGGCGAGCGCGGTGTCGATGTGGGATGTCATAGTAGAATTCCTGATGTGACGCGGGCCGCGACACGCATGCCGCGATGCCCGGCTTCTGGGGTTCACTCCGGTTTCGGCGGTTTGGCGAGAACAAAAGCCTTCAAGGTCTGAGTCCGCTTTCGAAAGGCCTCTTTCAGCCGTACGATCTCACCCCGCGCCGCTTCCAGTTCAGCGGTCTTGGCGGCAATTTCACCCCGCGCCGCTTCCAGTTCAGCGGTCTTTGCGGCGATGTCACCCCGTGCCGCTTCCAATTCGGCGGCCCTGGCGGCGATGTCACTCCGCGCCGCTTCCAGTTCGGCGGTTTTGGCGGCGATGTCACTCCGCGCAGCTTCCAGTTCAGCGGTCTTAGCGGCGATGTCACTCCGCGCCGCATCCAGGTCGCCGGTTTTCGCGGCGATCTCCGCCCGCGCCGCTTCGATTTCGGCTTGGATCTGCTCTGCTTCGGCTTTCAGCCGATTATTTTCGGCCCAGAACTCCTCGGTCTGACGGGATTTCCAGTTCAGGTCGCCGTCGAGTTTGTCGTTGGCCCGGTTGAGTCGGGCGACGACTTCGCGCAGTTCGCCTGCTTGGCGGGTGTGGACATCAACCTCGTATTTGAGACGGGCGTTCTCCGCCCAAAGTTGGTCGTTCTGCTTGATCTTCCACTCGAGGTCGGCGCGGAGTTCCTCGAAGGTCTTGGGCTTGGTGGCCTCGAGACGCTCGAGGACGAAAT
>SKLD01000448.1 GCA_007123395.1 Opitutales bacterium | reverse complement strand
TGAGGTGAGCACCATCGGCCCGGAAGCTAACATTTGTGAGTTCTATTTGGGTTATCCGGTCTTCGACGGCAGCCTAAAGCTTACCGGCGAAGATACCACAATCGTTTCAGATCTCTTTTCTGAAGCCGCTAACTACCATGCGATGTTACCCCACCTATGCATTTTCAATCCGGCCTACATTGCGGATTTCATCCGCGGAGAAAGGACGGTATCCGTGCTCTTGGACCAGCACCCATGCCGAGAATTTCGAATCTATGTGGACGGTGAAAGGGTCGCATACAATACCCTTAAATCAGGGATTGAGCCATTTCCGTATGTAATCGCGAGCGGAGTGGGTCGGCTGGAGACTCCCGGTCGTTTCCCGGCTCACTACCTTCTTTTTGAGGAACTTCTTCCCGGCGCTCCGTTTGACACATGGGCCCGGCGCGCTGGCGCAGACAAGCCCCCGGCGCAGCCTTGACGCCTGCGGCGGCAGCCCGCCAGTGTGGAGGATTTGATCGATTCATTATGCAGGCAGGCATCGTAGGACTCCCGAACGTCGGCAAGAGCACGCTCTTCAACGCCGTCACCCGCTCGCGCAAGGCCGAGGCGGCGAACTATCCGTTTTGCACCATTGATCCGAACGTGGGCATCGTGCAGGTGCCGGACGAGCGGCTCGCCTCCATCGCGGCCATCGCCAAGCCGCAGGAGGTGATCCCTGCGGCCATTGAGTTTGTCGATATCGCCGGGCTCGTGGCGGGCGCGAGCAAGGGCGAGGGCCTCGGCAACAAGTTCCTCGCCAACATCCGCGAGGTCGACGCCATCATCCAGGTCGTGCGCTGCTTCGAGGACGACGACGTCATCCACAGCATGGGCTCCATCGACCCCGTGCGCGATATCGACGTGATTACGACCGAGCTGGTCCTTGCCGACCTCCAGTCCGCCGAGGCTCAGCGTGAGCGGCAGATCAAAAAGGCGCGCGGCCAAGACAAAGAGGCGCAGGCCAACGTCGCCCTCCTCGAGCGTATCATTCCCCACCTGAACGAGGGCCACCCTGCCTCCACCCTCGACATCGCCGAAGAGGAGCGCCCGCGTCTGCGCGCCTTCCACCTCCTCTCGCGCAAACCCGTCATTTTCGCCTGCAATGTCTCCGAGGACGATATCCTCGACCCCGGCGCGAATCCGCACGTGCGGGCCGTGCGCGACCATGTGGCCGACCGGCACCGCGCCTCCGTCGCCGTCATCTGCTCCAAGCTCGAGGAGGACGTGAGCGAAATGACGCCCGATGAGGCTGCCGCCTTTCTCGCCGAGATGGGCGTTACCGACTCCGGCGTCGGCCAGCTCATCCGTGCCACCTACGACCTCCTCGGCCTCGCCAGTTTTTTCACGATGGGAGAGAAAGCGGCGCGGGCGTGGACCTTCCGCAAGGGCATGAAGGCACCCGAATGCGCCGGCGTCATCCACACCGACTTCGAAAAAGGGTTCATCAAGGCCGAGGTCATGGCCTACGACGACCTCATGCAGTTCGGTTCCAAGGCCGCCGCCCGCGACGCCGGCAAAGTTCGGTTCGAAGGCAGGGAATACGTTTTCAAAGACGGCGACATCGCCGATTTCCGCTTCAGCCCGGCCTGAGCGAAGGACGGTGCCTTGACGGCGGGGCGACGGGGCGCTGAGACTTGTCCGCATGCCAACCATTCAGCGGGAGTTTTTTTCCCACACCGTGTCCGTCGCGCCGGATTCTCCGGAAGGGCGCTTTATCGAGACCATCCGTCGGTTCGACGAGTTCGGCCAGACGAGCGCGGAGGCGGTGCTTCCGGGCGAGACACGCGCGCCGGTGCCGATCCTCACGAATGAGTTCTGGACGTCGAAGCAGCGCGCCGGGCATCCGCTGCACGAGGTCTCCTACCGCGCCTGCTTCAAGCCGCAGTTGCCCCGGTTTTTCATCGAGCGACTGACGGCGCCGGGCGACCTCGTTTACGATCCCTTCATGGGGCGCGGGACGACTCTCATCGAAGCTGCCCTCCTCAACCGCGCCGCCGCCGGGTGCGACATCAGCCCGCTCGGTGCCATCCTCACCGCCCCGCGCCTCGCCCCGCCAACAGTGGAAGCCATCGAGCAGCGCCTCGGCGAAATCGACTGGACGGCGGCCGAGCCGGAAGACCTCTGGGAGGACCTCCACGCCTTCTACCATCCGGAAACCCTCCGCGCCCTCGGCGCGCTGCGCCGCCACCTGCGCACGCAGTCCGCCCCTGATCCGGTGGACGCGTGGATCCGCATGGTGGCGACAAACCGGCTCTCGGGGCACTCGCCGGGCTTTTTCTCCGTCTACAGCCTGCCGCCCAACCAAGCGGTGAGCATCGACCGGCAGCGCAAGATTAACGCCAAGCGCGACCAGACCCCGCCCCCGCGCGACGTCCCCGCCATCATCCTCAAGAAGTCGCGCCAGTTGCTCAAAACCGTCTCCGCAGAGGACCGCCGCCGCCTGCACGCCGCCGCCGCGGGTGCCCGCCTCCTCACCCGCTCCTGCGACGATACGCCGGAGATCAAAAGCGGTTCGGTGCAACTCGTCGTCACCTCCCCGCCTTTTCTCGGGATCGTGGATTACAAATACGACAACTGGCTGCGCTGCTGGTTCAACAACATCGACGCCAAGCAGGTGCCGGTGTGGCAGTTCAACCGTCCGAAGCAGTGGGATGAAGCCATGAGCCGCGTGTTCACCGAGCTTCGACGGGTACTGCGGCCCGGCGGATGGGTGGCGTTCGAGGTCGGCGAAGTCCTCAAGGGGACGGTCAACCTCGAGGAGATCGTCGTGCCCCTAGCCGAGGCCGCCGGCTTCGTGCCCGTGCTCGTCATGGTGAACCAGCAGGAGTTTACCAAGACGGCGAACTGCTGGGGCGTGAATAACAACAAGGGCGGCACAAACACCAACCGCATCGCCGTCTTGCGCAAACCGGAGGGCCGCGCCAAACGCCGCTGAGATGACCGCCGCCCGGACCGAACGCCTCGTCACCCTCACCGGAAACGTCCTCGCCGAATTCACGGGGGAATACGCCGACGACACGCTCGGGAAGACCCACCGCGCCCCAACCGACAGCTTTCAAGTGGGCGGCAAGGGGATCAACGTGGCCCGCATGGCCCAGCGCCTCGGATTCCCCGCCACAGCGGTCT
>SKLD01000349.1 GCA_007123395.1 Opitutales bacterium | reverse complement strand
TCTTCTTTCGCCCATAATCTATTTTTTCGGTTTCCAAAATTCTACAATAGCTTTGAGTTATTTAGCAAGCGAAAAACTGGGGAGATCAGGGAGTGAGGAGAGCTTTGGCATGTTCGCGGGCGATTTTGGAGGAGCGGTCGCCGAGCATGCGGGCGATTTCTTCGAGGCGTTGTTCGGGGGCGGGGTGGAGGGGGCGGATGGCGACGGCGGTGGAGTCGTCGGTCTGGGCTTTTTGGACGACGAAGTGGCTGGCGGCGGCGGCGGCGACCTGGGGGAGGTGTGTGACGCAGAAGACTTGGTGGGCGGCGCCGAGTTTGGCGAGTTCGGCGCCGACTTCGCGGGCGATTTCGCCGCCGACGTTGGCGTCGACTTCGTCGAAGACGAGAACGGGGGTGGCGTCGACTTGGGCGAGAACCGCCTTGAGGGCGAGCATGACGCGGGCGAGTTCGCCGCTGGAAGCGATTTTGTTGAGGGGAAGGAGGTCCTGGCCGGCGTTGGGGGCGAAGCGGAAGGAGACAGAGCAGTTGCCATAGTCGCGGAGTTCCGGTTCGCGCTCGACTTCGATGGTGAAGCGGGCTTTGCGGAAGCCGAGGCGCAGGAGGAGAGCGGCGCAGGCTTTGGAAAGTTCGCGGGCGGCGCCGAGGCGGGTGCGGCGGATGTCCTCGGCCTTGGCGGAGAGGTCCGCCTCGATCCGGGCGGCTTCTTTTTCGAGGCGGCGGAGGCTGCCTTCGATATCGCCCTGCCGGTCGAGGCGGGCGGCGAGTTCATCGCGTTTGGCGAGGATGCGGGCAATGTCGCCCCCGTATTTGCGTTTGAGTTCGAGCCACCGGGCCATGCGCTCCTCGATGGAGGCGGTGGTGGACTCGTCGATGTCGGCGGCGTCAACGACATCGCTGAATTCGGTGGCGAGATCGGCGGTTTCGATGATGAGGGATTCGAGGCGGTCGGCGAGCGACTGGAGGGAGGGGTCGATGGCGGTGATCCGCCGGGCGGCGTGGAGGGCGTTGCCGAGGCGGGAGGCGACGCCGTCGTCGTCATCGCCGAGGGAGGCGGCGACGGAACCGGCGGCTTCGCTGAGTTCCTGCGCGCCGGCGAGGCGGGCGTGGTCGCGCTCGAGTTCGGCGATGCTCTCGTCGCTGAGTTCGGCGGCGTCGATGGCGGCGATCTGGGTATTGAGGAAGTCGCGCTCGTCGTCGCTCAGTTGTTCGGCGTCGCGGAGTTCTTCGATCTCGCGATGCAGTGCCCGCCACTTGCGGAAGCCTTCGCGGTAGGCGTCGAGGGCTTGGCCGTTGCGGGCGAAGCGGTCGAGGAGGCGGAGTTGCCACCGCTCGGAGAAGAGCTTCTGCGGCTCGCCGGGGCCGTGGAAATCGATCCAGTGCATGCCCAGATCCTGCAGGCGGGCGAGCGTGGTGAGGGTGCCGTTGATATGCACGCGTGCGGCCTTGGAACGGGAGACGGTCCGCCGCAGGACGAGACTGCCGTCGTCGCAGGGGGGGAGTTCTATCGCGGTAAGGACAGCGTCCATGGAGGCGGGATCGGGGCAGGCGATGACGGCTTCGACCTCGCAAGTGTCCTCGCCCTGCCGGATGATGGTCTTTTCGGCGCGGGACCCGGAAAGGAGGGCGAGCGCGCCGAGGAGGACGCTCTTGCCCGCGCCGGTCTCGCCGGTGACGGCGATGAATCCCTGTCCGAACTCCAGCTCGACGGCGTCCATGAGCGCGAGGTTGCGGATGCGGAGGAATTCAAGCATGGGCGCTAGGATGGAACGTCCGGTGCCTTCCGCGCAAGTCCGGCGGTGCGCCTATTCGGGTGAAACGCGCAGCCGCACACCCTCGTCGGCGCGGAAGCGGCGCACGGCGAAATCGCGGAGGCGGGCGAGGTCGACGGCGTCGACGCGTTCGTCGTAATCGAGCCAATCGTTGACGGGCAGGCCGAAGAGCGCGTTGAGGGAAGCCTGCGCGGCGCGGGCGCCGATGCCTTGGAGGCTCATACGCTTGCGGGCTTTGAGGCGGCGCACGGCGCGGTCGCGCTCGGCGGCGGTGAGGCCCCCTTCGGCGATGCGCCGCGCTTCGGCGTCCAATTCGGAGAGGAGGGTGTCGCCGCTGTCCGGGTGGGTACCGCCGTAGAAGAAGAAGAGACCGGTATCGACACCGACAATCCGGCTTGCCCCGACAAAGTAGGCCAGTCCCTGCTCTTCGCGCACGCGGAGGAAGAGCCGGCCGGACATATCGCTGAGGATTTCCTGCAAGACCTCACCGGGGAGAAAATCGTCCGACGCCACACCCGCATCGTGGAAGCCAAGGAAAAGGACAGCCTGTTCGCGCGGAAGGACCTCGCGGATCATTTCCTTGGCGGCAGGGTGCGGGCGCGCGGGCGTCCGGCGCGGAAAAGCCCAGCCCGGAATGCCCGCCGCAACGGCCTCCACACGAGGCAGCATCCAGTCGGGATCGAAGTCGCCGCAGACGGAGAGCACGGCGTTCGGGCCAGCGACGAGGTGACGGTAGGCGGCGAGCACATCGGCCCGCCGGAGGGCGGCGACCGTCTCCGGGCGGCCGAGCGGGTCCTCCGCGAGCGGATGGCTGCCGAAGAAGTGGCGGCGCAACGCCTTTTGGCCGAATTCGACGATCTCGTCTTCCATTTCGTGGATGTGCGAGACCTGGGCGTCGCGCTCGCGTTCGAGGGTGGTCTCGTCGAATGCCGGGGCAAGGAGGGCCTCCTCAAAGAGATCGAGGGCGAGCGTCTCGTCACCGCGCATGACCTCGAGGCCGAAGCCGAAAGAGTTGTTGCCGGAAAACTCGAGGATGCCGCCGCCCACGGATTCGACGGCGTCGGACACCTCGGCGGCGGCGCGCTTCGCTGTGTCGCGCGTGAGGAGAGTGGCGAGCAACCCGGTGACGCCCCGCTTGTCCGCCTCCTCGTAGACGGGGCCGCCGAGGGCGGAGAATCGGAAGTTGACCTTGGGCAGACGCGGATCGACTTGGAAGAGGACGCGCGCACCGTTGGACAGCTCGACAGTCTCGAAGCGGGCGGGAGCGGGCTTGGCGCGCTTGGTCCGCACGCCGCCGCCGTCCTCCGCCTTCGGACCAAGGAGGATCGAGGTGAGCTGGTCTTCACGCAGGTAGCGGTCCGCGACGCGCCCAACGGCGTCCGGCGTAAGCGCTTCGAGGCGGCGGAAATACTGCAGCGGGTAGTTGAGGTCGCCCACGACGATCTCCGCCGTGCCGAGGCGGGCGGCCTGGCCGCGCACGCGCTTGCGGGCGTTGATCTCACCGGCGAGGGCATTGGCCTTGGCTTTGTCGAGTTCGCGCTCCCCCACTCCGTTGGCCGCGACATCGCCGACAACCTCGACGACGGCGCTCTCGATCGCCTCCTCGCTCCCGGGGTCGGCGACGTAGGAAATCCAGAGCAGCCCGCTGGTGCCCGGATTCCATGCCGAAGCCTCGATGTGGTGAACGAGCCGCCGCTCCTCGCGCAGGACCTTCCACAGGCGGGCGCTGTGGCCACCCCCGAGGAGGTTGGCGAGCATGTCGAGGGCAGGGGCGTCGGGATCGGTGAGAGACGGGATGCGATAGGCGAGCGAACCGCGGCAGACCTGCACCTCTCCGCGCAGAGGGCAGTGACGGCGGCTAAGTTGCGGGGGCTCGGCGGCGAAGACGACGTCGTCGAGACAGCGCGGCGTCTGCCCGCCGAAAGCACGCTGCACGGCCTGCGCCAAGTCCTCTGTTTCGACCGCGCCCGCGACCATCAACCCCATATTGTTGGGGACGTAGCGCCCGCTGTAGTAGCCGCGCAAGTCGTCGGGCTCGACCGCCTCGAAAAGCGCGCGGTGCCCGATGATCGGATGGCGGTAGGGGTGGCAGCGGAAAGCCGTGCCGAAAAGCGACTGCGCGACCTGCCGGTCGGGATCGTCCAGCCCCATGTCGATTTCGCGTAGAATGACGGAACGCTCCGCCTCGATGTCGGCGGTCGCCAGTTTTGCCCGGAAAGCCATGTCGGCGAGGATCTCCAGCCCGCGGTCGAGGCTCTCGGACGGCAAATCGATGTAATAGACCGTGCGGTCAAAGGTCGTGTAAGCGTTTACGTATCCGCCGGCCGCCTGCACTTCACGTGCGATCTCACCGGGACCGAACGCCTCAGTGCCCTTGAACAGCAGGTGCTCGAGGTAGTGCGAGAGGCCCGCGCCAAGGCTCTGCCCCTCGTGGATGCTGCCCGTCTTCACCCAGAGCTGAAGCGAAAGCAGTTCACTGGAAAAATCCTCGCGATGCACAAGCACCAAGCCGTTATCAAAGACCCGCCGCTCCGGAAGGTCGCGGGGGAGTCGGTCGAGTAGCTGTATCGCCATATAATTCGCGCGTGTCGGGGTGGACGGAAGGGGATGCCGGAGGGGTCAGTTGGAATCGGGATGCTCCGCCGGACGAAGCCGCAGTTTGCGGATGCGCTGGCGCGCCCGCTGGTCCTCCTTGCTCAAAAAGGGAAATTCAAAGGCCTCCTCGAAATCAAAGACATCCTGAAAATCCTCCATGCGATCCTCCGCGTTTTTCGCGAGAATGCCGTAATCGATGAGGGTAAAGACGATTTTGCCGAAGTCTTCCGTCGAGCGGATACCCCATGCATCAAGCAGGGTTCTCGACATCGGGCCGTATTGATCGAGGATGTGGGCGCGCAGACCCTCTGACAACTGGCGACCGGAAACATGCGTGGGCTCGCGGCGACGGGCGGGCTTGAGCGCGCGCAGCGTGGCGTCGAGCCCCTCCCGCACGAGGAAGTAGGCACCGGGTTCGTAGCGGGGATCCTCCCGCACGATCAATTGCACAACTTCGTGGAAATTCTTTGCCATTCGTTACTCATTCTCCGGATTAACGCCACGGTGAAGCGACGAGTTCAAACCCACACGATTTTTCACTAATGGAGGAAATCGTTTATTTATCAAGGCACTTAGACCCTTCATGCTCCAGATGAGTTGGAAATCTCCGTGTGCTCCCGTCACGAAACTGTCAAAACACCCTCCTCCCATGAAGCCGACGTTCAATCCTCTACCGGTCGACGCCCTCGAGCCGGAAATCCGCACGGCCCTCGCCACGCGCCGCCGCTTCGTTCTTTCCGCTCCCACCGGCTCCGGCAAGTCCACCCGCGTGCCGCGCATGCTCGCCGCCATGCCGGACCGCGTCGAGGGCACCGTCATCGTCCTGCAGCCCCGCCGCATCGCCGCCCGCATGCTCGCCAAACGCGTCGCCCGCGAGACCGGATGTGAACTCGGCGATACCGTGGGCTACCAAGTCCGCTTCGACAACCGCTCCGGCAAGAACACCCGCGTCCTTTTTGTTACCGAAGGGTTGCTTTTACGCCGTCTGTCGGAAGACCGCGACCTCTCGGGGGTGGGAGCGCTGCTCTTCGATGAATTCCACGAGCGCCACCTCGACGGCGACACCTCGCTCGCCCTCGCGCGGCGGCTGCAGGCGGGCCGCCGCTCCGACCTCGTCCTCGGCGTCATGTCCGCCACCCTTGAAGTGGAGGCGCTCGCGGAGCGCCTCGCGCCGTGCGCGACCTTCCACACGGAAGGCCGCGTCTATCCGGTGGACATCTGCTACAGCCGCGCCGCCGAAGTGAAAGCGGAGACGCCCGTTTGGGAGCGGGCCGCCGGAGCCTTCCGTCGCCTCGCACCGGCGGTGGAAGAGGGGCACATCCTCGTCTTCATGCCGGGCGCCTACGAAATCCGTCGCACTGTCGAGGCCCTGCGGGAGACACCGGAGAGCCGTCGCTTCGCCCTCCACGCGTTGCACGGCGAACTGCCGCCGGAGGCCCAGGACGCCGCCCTTGAAACGCCCGACAGCCGGAAAGTCATCGTCTCCACCAACATCGCCGAGACCTCCCTTACCATCGACGGGGTGCGCGCCGTCATCGACAGCGGTCTCGCACGCATCCCCGCCTTCGATCCCGGCCGGGGCATCAATACCCTCCTCGTCGAGAAGATCAGCCGCGCCTCCGCCGACCAGCGTGCGGGCCGGGCCGGGCGCACAGGGCCGGGCGTCTGCCTGCGCCTCTGGACGGAGGCCGAACACGCCCACCGCCCGGCCGCCCTCGACCCCGAGATCAACCGCCTCGACCTCTCGGAGACGGCCTTGCTCCTCGCCAACGCCCTGCCGCCCGAGGCGCTCGACGCCCTCCCTTGGATCGAGCCGCCGCCGGAGGAAGCCTGGGCACGCGCCCGCCTGCTCCTCGCCGACCTCGGCGCCCTCCATCCCACGACCGCCGCCATCACCGGCCTCGGCCGACTCATGGCGCGGTTTCCACTGCATCCGCGCTGGTCACGGCTCCTCCTCGCGGCGCACGAACGTGGCGTGCTCGCCCCCGCCGCGCTCCTCGCCGCCATCTGCCAAGACCGCTCGCTTATCCTGCCTCTCAGCGACCGCCGCCGCGAGGAGGAGCGCGCCGAGACCCTCCTGCGCGCCGAAGGCACCCGCTCCGACCTCTTTCCCGAGCTGCACGCGTGGCAATGCCTGCGCGAGCGCGGATTCAACCATGATTTCGGGCGGCAATGGGGCCTCCACGCGCAGCGCGCGCGGGTCGCCGGGCATGTCGCCGACCAGTTACTCCACATTGCGGAGCGCAACGGCCTCGGCGGCACTGGCGGCCCCGCCGCCGCGCCCGCCGAAGTGGAGGACCGCCTCCGCACGTGCCTCCTCCTCGCCTTCGCCGACCACCTCGCCATGCGGCTCGACCGCGGCTCCCTGCGCTGCGCCCTCGTACACGGGCGGCGCGGCGAGATCGCCCGCCACAGCCTGATGCGCGACGCCCCCCTCCTCGTCGCCACCGAGCTGCAGGAGCGCGGGCACGGCCGCGGCGTCTCATTGTTACTCTCTGGAAACACAGAGGTGGAGGCCTCGTGGCTGCGCGACTTTTTCCCCGGGGAGTTCCGGGAAACGACGGAGACCCAAATCGACCCGCAGACGCGGCGCGCCGTCGCCACCCGGCAGACCGTCTTCCGCGGCCTTGTCCTGCACGAGGAAAGCGCGGGCGAGCCCGACCCGGAGGCGGCGGCCCGGCTCTTCGCCGAGGGCGTCGAGCGCGGTGATTTCACGCTCAAGTCGTGGGACACCGCCGTGGAGCGGTGGATCGGGCGGGTGAACTTCCTCGCCGCCGTCTGCCCCGACTACGGCTTCGCGAAAATCGGCCCGGAGGAGCGCCGCTTCCTCATCGAGCAGATCTGCCACGGCGTCTCGGGCTACAAGGAACTCAAGGACAAGGACGTGTGGCCGTTCCTCCGCGACTGGCTGCCCGCCGGGCTCAACAGCGAGGTCGACCGTCTCGCCCCCGAGCGCATGGAGCTGCCGGGCAAAGGGCGTGCCCGCCTGCGCTACGAGGACGACGGCACGGCCGTGCTTTCGGCGCGCATCCAGCAACTCTACGACGTGCCGCACAAGACCCTCGCCGTCGCCGACGGGCGGGTCCTCCCGACAGTCGAACTCCTCGCCCCCAGCCAACGCCCCGTCCAGATCACCGCCGACCTCGACGCCTTCTGGGAGACCAGCTACCCCGCCGTGAAAAAAGACCTCCGCGGCCGCTACCCGAAGCACGAGTGGCGGTGACGCCCGCCGCGCGATGCATTCATTCGGCTTTGCGCTTCGTGCCGCGAGTCCGCAATCTGCCTCCTGTGACCTCTGAAACACCCCGAAGACACGAGCCCGACGGCAATCTACTGCGCTCCATCCCGACGGACCTGCCGGAGGAGCTTTTCGAAACACTGCTCAACGACGGGCCGGTGCGGATCGAACGCATTGTCTCCCGCGGCCACACCTCCCCGGTGGAAGGATGGTGGGACCAAGAGGAAAACGAGTGGGTGCTCGTCTTGCAGGGAGGCGGCACTCTGCTCTTCGCCGACGGTCGGGAAGTTAAGCTGCGGACAGGCGATTGTATCTTCATCCCCGCCCATGTCCGCCACAAGGTGACAAAAACCGATCCGCACACGGACACCGTTTGGCTGGCGGTCTTCTGGACATGAAGGCGCCGGACCCTGGCGCAAAGCGAAAGGAGTCATGACACCGCTGACTTTCCCCAAGTAAGCAATTCAGCCTATTTACATACACCCGGATTCTGGTAGAATTGTAAGCCGCAGACGTTGAGCACCGTAAATCCGTTAATGAAAACCGCTTTCTCCATACTCGCGTTCGCCGCCATCCTTTTCGTCGGCGCCTACTTTGTCAGCGACCCCTTTCGCACCAAAGTGAACACGCTCTTTGCATCGGCCACGACATGGACCGACGAAAACATCGCCAAAGACCCCGAGGGCTACCTGCGCTGGACTCTCGCCGAGTTCGACCGCATGGAAGAGGAACTGCGCGGTCGTCAAGTCAACCTGCGCACGCAACTCAATTCCCTTGAGCGCCGCCGCGAGGTCGACGCCCGCCAAGCGCCCCTCGTCAAGGAAAAACTGGAGGAACTCAAGGCCGCCTACCGCCTTGCCAACGACACGCAGCAATGGCCCGCCGACATAGGCGGTCTGCATGTCGACGAAGACGAGTTGCGCCAACTCATTCTCGAAGCCGACGAGCGCCACGGGCGCTACGCCGAAAACGCCCGCGCCTACGATGTCGCCGTCGCGCGCACGCAGAGCGACCTCGCCCGAGTCGAAAACGTCCTAGGCGACCTGCGCGAACGCCGGTCCGAGGTCGACCGCCAGCTCCAGCAAGTGCGCCTGCATTCCACCCTCAACGGTATCGACACCCTCAACGACCGCATCAACGCTCTCCTTGACACCACGCGCGCGGTGCGCAGCGAAACCGAGCGGACGCTCTCGCTCGACGATCTCCTGCAAGCCGACGAGCGCGCCGAGGAAGCCCGCCGCTTCGAAGATATCATGCGCGGGGATCCATGAGCACTCGGCACCGCAGACGAATTTACCGGACGGCGGGGAGAATCGGTTGCTTTGGCAAACTCCTCATCGTTTTCGGCGCGGGTATCGCACTCTTGCTCGGCAAAGGGCTTTTCGATGATTGGCAGGAGCGCCGCGAGCAGGAGCGCCACCTGCGCAACCTCGCGGAGGCCGAGGGCGAACTGCGCGCCTTCGCCCAAGAGCACCTACCCGAGTTGCAGCGCGTCATCCACGGCTTCGAGAGCGAGATTGAGCGCCGCGAAGCCATGCTCGGCCAACTCGCGGAGGACATGCGCCGCCTCAACCGCGAGCCGCGCGAAGATCCCGACTACCGCCGATGGTCCGCGGCTGTGCAAAAGATGCACGAGGAACTCGACCTCCTCATTGAAAAGCGCACCGACGCCTTCCTCGCCTTCCGCAAATTCGAGCTCAACCCCGACTCCACCGACGACGCCGAAGCCCGCGCGCAGCGCTTCCGCCTCGCCCAAGACGCCGCCAAAGAGGGCCGCGAAATCTTCGAGCGCCTCCTCCGCGAGGCAGGCGGTGGATGATGCGCCGTTCACAGTTGCGCCGCCGCTTGGCGTCGTCCACCTTAACTCTTCATGGGGAGCACCCTCGCCATTCTTCTTGTCATCGCCGCCGCGGCATGGTGGCTCTGGCGGCGCGCCCGCCTGAGCCGCGTCGGGAAATGCTGCGGGCGCGGCTGCGGCTGCCTCATTACACCCCCGCGTGCGAAGTGAACCACACGCTCTGCGCACCCCGGCGGCGGCGGGCGGCTTCCAGAGCGGGCGGGAGACCGGACGTTGACATGCGGCAGAAGGAACGGATAAAACCGGTTCTCATTCATGGACAAAGCCGATTTCAGCTTGGATTTTGAGAAGCCTCTCCGCGAGCTGCAACGTCGCTTGGCAGAGCTTCAAAGCGCTTCAGCGGAACACGATTTTGACGTGTCGACTGAGGTCGCGGCCATCGAAAAACGGATCGAAGATACGAAACGGCGGATTTACAGCAATCTCACGCCATGGCAGCGCGTGCAACTCGCCCGGCACCCGAAGCGTCCATACAGCCTTGATTACATCGCGCGCATCTTCGAGGGGTTCCAAGAGATGCACGGCGACCGCGCATTCGGCGACGACCAAGCGCTGATTGGCGGCATTGCATGGTTCGATGGCCGTCCTGTGATGATCATCGCCCAGCAAAAGGGGCGCGACGTGAAAGAAAACCTGAAGCGCAACTTCGGAATGCCCCACCCCGAGGGCTACCGTAAGGCCCTGCGGCTGATGAAGACGGCAGAAAAGTTCAGACTTCCGGTAATCAGCTTCATCGACACAAAGGCGGCCTACGCCGGCATCGGTTCGGAGGAGCGCCATGTATCCGAGGCGATCGCGCGCAATCTCCGGGAAATGGCCGTTCTCAACACGCCCATTCTCGGGGTTATTCTCGGCGAGGGCGGAAGCGGCGGCGCTCTCGGCATCGCCGTTGTCGACCGTCTGCTGGTGCAGGAATACGCCTACTATTCCGTTATTCCGCCGGAAGGCTGCGCCGCCATACTCTGGCGCGACCGGCGGTTTTCGGAGGCGGCGGCCAACGCTCTGCGGCTCGGAGCGCGCGAACTCCGCGAACAAGGTATCGCTGACGAAGTGATCTCCGAGCCGATGGGCGGGGCTCACGCGGATATCGACGCGGCGACGGAATTCCTCCGCGACGCCCTGCGCAAAAACCTCCGCGACTTGGAGAAACTCGAACCGGAGGAGCGCCTCGACGCGCGTTACAATAAATACCGTAACATGGGCGTCTATCTCGAATCGAGCGAAGGCGCGGCGACCGCCGTCGAGCCGGACACCGGAAGAGCCGCCTCCGCCAAGTAAGGCACCCGTCAGATCTCCACGCGAAGACCGTCGTAGGCGAACTCCACACCGGCCGGCAACGTTGCGCCATCGCGTCCGTGGTCGACCATGAAGGTCATGTGCGTGAGATAAGTGCGCGGTGCCCGCAAACGCCGCGCCGCCTCGACCGCTTCGTCAATCGTCATATGCGTGGGGTGCGGCACCGGACGCAGCGCGTCGAGGACGACAACATCAGCGCCTTCGGCGAGCGCAGCCGCCTCGTCCGTGACCTGCTTGCAGTCCGTGAAATACGCGAGCTTCTTTCCCGTCGATGCCTCTTCGAAGACAAGTCCGAGAACCTGCAACCGCCCGTGGGGCAGCAGAGTGGACAGCACCCGCCCGTTCGGCAACTCAAGTATCGCTGGCATAGATAGCGGACGAAAGGCGGGGTACCCTTTGAATTCAGGGCGGTCGCGGATGGCATAGGGATAGATCTCCCGCACCCGCCGGATACCGTCCTCCGTGCTATATACGGGGAGCGCCTCACCATCGCGCAGATCGATGAACCGGCGCAGGTCATCCATGCCGAGGATGTGATCAGCGTGGGCGTGCGTGAGGATGAACGTATCGACAGCAGGAATACGGTTCCAAACACATTGGAGACGGAACTCGGGGGCGGCATCCACCTGCACGCGGTGTCCACCCACGACAACATGGATACTCGCCCGCGTGCGCCAATTCCGCGCATCCGTGAGATCAAGATCCGCATCCTCATGGGCTATCATAGGAACCCCTTGGGACGTGCCGGTGCCGAGAAAAACCAATTCCATACAACGCAAGAAAAGGGAAGCCAAGGCATCGAGGCAAAGCCGGAAAACTGGTTTGCGCGAAAAATTCGACACCGCCCGCACACATTTTCTGGCCATGAAGCGACTGTCTCGTCACGTTGCATTCTCCCCCGCTTGCAGAGATAAGCTG
>SKLD01000494.1 GCA_007123395.1 Opitutales bacterium | reverse complement strand
TTTTCCGGGTTTTCGCAACACCGTTATTTGTCGTTTCGGCGTTCCCGCGGTTGTTGACGCGAAAGCGGTAAACCACATCGGCGCGAATCGGCGGTTGGCTTGAGCGGAGTGCGTGCGTCTCAGCCGCGTTCGTGGCTGCGAGGCCCAACAAAAGACGCTGTTCAAGCGCGAGAGAGCGTGAACGCGCAACCGCTTCGCCTTTTAAACTCAGATACGGGCACCGGATTCGGGTCTTGCCGTTGCGTCAAATAAACGCATAACTGCCTTTCGCTCAGTCTTCAAACCCTGCCATCCATCATGCGCTTCGTTCTACTCATAGCCCCGCGGGCCGCGGATTTCGTTGATACGATTCGCCGCCATTTCGAAGGCCGCTGGAAGGAAATCACGGACACCGCCTTGGCCGTCACAACGCGGCCTCCGGACGCCGCGACATTGGACCATCCGAAATGCGCCGGGCTCGCTCTTCCCTGCTTCGACATGCGTCTTTGCGATCTCGTCGCGGACAGGCCCTACCCCGTCGTCAATTTCTCATGCCACTTTTCACCGCGTCCCCGCGCCATCAATGTGATTCCCGACAACGAGGAAATCGGCTCCCTCGCGGCGGAACACTTGCTCGCGAAAGGATACCGTTCCTTTGCCTTTTCCGGAATGGACGCGGCGTTTTCCACCGCCCGTGCCACGGGCTTTCAACGGCGACTCGCGCGCGGGAAGAGAAGCGCCCGAAAGCACACGTTCCACCACCCGGCATACAATCCGCATCCACTGGAGCGCGAGCAAGAAGTCGAAGAATCATTGAGCCGTTGTGTCGGCCCGGACAACGGCCCCACCGGTATTTTTGCGGAGAACGATCACCACGCCCTCAAACTTCTTCGCGCCCTCGAATCGCGACCCAACGGATCGCCGTGCATGCACGGCGTTATCGGCGTGGATGACATCCACCATTTCAATCCCGGAGTCCCCGATGCCGACAGGTTGACGTCGATTCGCCCCGCTTTCGACCGCATCGGCCGACGCGCCGCCGAGGTCCTCGCACACTCGGTCCGGGATCCGGAGGCGCATCCCGCCGGGTCTGTAATCCATGTCGGGGGCGCCGTGCTCTTCGAGCGTGAATCCACCGCCGGTTGCGCCACCGGCAATCGCCTCGTTAACCAAATGGCACGCTGGATTGAAGCCGAAGTGGAGGCGGGGCGCGCCCCTTCCGTCTCCGCCACCGCCGCACGTTTCCGCCTAAAAACGCGCGCCGCCTCCGCCCTGTTCACCAAGGCTTCCGGAACGAGTTTGCGCGACTACACGATGCGCCAACGCCTTCTCCGCGCCTCCCGCCTGCTCGTCGACACCGATCTGCCCATTGGTGAAATCGCGCAAAGCTGCGCCTTCAGCAAACAGGGCGACCTCAATGACCTCTTTCATCGCCGTATCGGCGTCCCGCCCGGCGAGTTTCGGCGGCGCGGAATCCCCCCTCCAAATGATTCGGGTTCGGGCGAAAAACATGCGCGCCGAGATCCTTGCACGAATGGGCGGTAAACGTAACGTTCCCCTATGTTCATCCGCTTGATCGCCGTCGCCTCGCTCGCCCTTGGCACTGTTTTCGCGCTCTTCCTGCTTCAGGGAACCCAAACCCTGCGCGAACTCCTCACCGAGAACAAAACACTGCGCGCTTCCCTCGCCAACCTTTCCCATGAAGAGCAGATCGGCTACGCGCGGGTCGTCGCGCAGGAATATCGCGACGGGCGGCTCTTCACAACGCTGCGCTTTGTGCAGACGGCCCGCGACAACCCTCTCCAAGTCCTCATGGAACGCGAATACGAGATCGAAGGAGACATCGTGCATTTCGACGCGCTCATCGTGCGCTTCGACCCGAAACTCGTGGAAGATGGCCGGGAACGCGCGCTCTTCATCTGGCGCCGCGTTTATGGCGAGCACACGCCGCCCGCCGAGGCCCCGCCCATCGAGTCGTTCGGTGCCGAGCCCGTTCGCTACGCGGATGTGTTCAGCCGTTTGCGTCTCCGCGACCGTCAAATGTTCTGGGAACATATCTGGGACCTCGCGAACGACCCCGGGCAACTCGCTTCCCTCGGCGTCTCCGCGACCTACGGCAACGCCGTCTACACGCGGCTGCAACCGGGACTCATTTACATCTTCAAACTCACCGCCGGCGGACAAGTGTATCCCGAAGTGGTCCCGGACCTGCGCGCCTGAGAAACGCATCCACCGCCATGGATTTCAAATCACTGATCGCCGCCCTCTTCGGCGGAAAAATCGAAAAGGTGGAGGTCAAACCGCCCGATGTCGAGGATGCCTTGCCGGAGACCGGAAAGCATGGTGGCGACGACGTTTCCCCCGACGGTTTCCGCCGCTACAATGCCTTCGAACTGCGCGATGGCAAAATCCTCGTCGACGAACTCGAAGAACTGGGCATCCCCTTCGAGATCGAACTCGACGACGGTATCCAAGACGTCGATTTCCGCTTCGGTAGCGCCGGACAGATGGCCCGCATGACGATTTACATTCGCGACGCCGACCGCGATATCCTCGACGATCTCGTTAAACTCCACTTCCACCTGCCGGGCTGAACAAATGGTTTGCCGCCCGGTGGCGTGCCGTCGCGACGCTTCCAAAAGACACCGCATCCCCCTTCCCTCTTCGGTGAAGGTCAAGGCTTCCCCGTGTCCGCTTTCCGCACCCTCGGCCGGGATGCATGACAGATTGCCTCTCCGCCGGGAACCCCACAACCGACCGCCGGCTCACGCTTCCATCCGAACCGCAACGCAAGGCAACGGACAAACCCCCTTGTCCCCACCGCCGCCCCACGCAGTAACCCAGGCATCCGCACAAGCAAATCCAAACCGCCGGATTCGGGCTCCACGCCGTCCTCGGGCTCTTCGCCGCCACCGGTGTCGTCCTTCACCCGCACCAACAGCCCATACGACTCGATGAACTTCGCCGCCTCCGCGTCCGAGGGCGGCGGGGCTGAGTCCCGCCGGGATTCGCCTTCGCCGTCCGCTTTTCCTTCCCGCTCCGCGCCCAGCATCCACCGCTTGTCCAAGTGCAGCGCGGAGGGGCCTCGGGCCAACGATTTGCGCAGTTTCGCCCACTCGCCCGCCCACGGCTCGGGCAAGGGCCTGCCCCACAGCGCGGCCACCGCCCCAAGCCCCGCTGCGG
>SKLD01000001.1 GCA_007123395.1 Opitutales bacterium | reverse complement strand
TCGGAGTTCATGCGCACCTTGCGGCAGCGCTACACGCGCTGGTTCAATCTCGCGCACGGGACGGCGGGCACGCTGTGGGCGGAGCGCTTCGGCAGCGTGCTCGTGCAGGACACACCCTGGCTGGTGGGCCTGATCGCGGCCTACATCGACCTGAACGCGGTGCGGGCGGGCCTGACGGATCTGCCGGAGAACTACCGCTGGTGCGGCTACACGGAGGCGCTGGCGGGAAATGAGTTGCTCTGCCGCGCGCTGGCGGCGTGCTTCCCGGCGTCGAAGGATGCGGCGGAGGCGCTCGCGCGCTACCGTCTGCTGATGCTCGGGAAGGGAACGGGGGCGAAAGGTGACGGCACGGGCGGGCGGATCGACCCGGCGGCGTTGCTGGAAGCGGTGAAGAACGGCGGGGAGTTGCAGCCGCACGAGCTGCTGCGTCTGCGTGCGCGGTTTCTGACGGAGGGCCGTGCCTTGGGAACGCGCGACTGGCTGGAAGACGGAGAAGGGGCGCGTGTCCTTGCCAAACTGAAGCGCCCGCCGCCGTGCCGGCCCGTCGACGTGATTGACAAGGTGGACCTGGCGGTGGCGCGTTCACGGGCGGGGTATTGTGCCCTTGAGCATCCCGGGGAGTGACTTCCGCTGCCGCTATTGAATTCGGCCAAGGTCAATCCGACAAAGCAGAATTAGCAAATTCCACGCAGAACCGTCCACTTCTCAACGCAAGAGCGAGGGTTTTTCCAGATTTCGCCGGTAGAGCAGACCGGTCTTGCCGGTGCGGCCGACGACCTCGGCGCCGACACGGACGGCGAGTTCGTCGAGCAGGCGCACGCGTTCCGCACGGTCGTCGACGAGCAAACGCACCTTCACGAGTTGCTCGCGCTTGAGCAAGCCGTCGACATTGGAGGCGAACCCGTCGGCGATTCCGCCCTTGCCGAGGGTGGCGTCATCGCGGCGGCGCATGGCGAGACCGCGCAACTTCGAGCGGTCGGCGCCCTTCAATGCAGGTGAGTCTTCCACGGGACGTCAGGCTTTGCCCTTAAGGCGCTTGTGGTAGTCCTGAATGGGCCGCACATTGAGCTTATGCTGGCGCAGCGAATGCAGGGCAAGCGCGGTCGTGCGTGCCCCGCTGAGCGTCGTCATGATGGGAATACCGTGCTTCATAGCCTCCGCGCGGATTGTGTTTTCATTGAGGCGCGGAATCATGCCGCTGGGCGTGTTGACGATCATATGCACGTCCCCGTTCTTGATGAGGTCGACAACATTGGGACGGCCCTCGTTGATCTTATGCACGTGCTTCACCGGCACATGGTTGGCCTTGAGTATCTCAAGCGTGCCCGAGGTCGAAATAATGGTGAAGCCAAGAGCGACGAAGCGCCGCGCGATATCGACGGCGCGTGCCTTGTCGGCATCCTTCACGGAGAGGAAGATCGAACCGCTCTCGGGCAGGGACGGCCCGACGGCCATTTGCGTCTTGGCAAAGGCGATACCGAGGTCGTCGTCGATGCCCATGACCTCGCCGGTGGAACGCATCTCCGGGCTGAGCGTGATGGGCGAACCGGGAAAGCGCACAAAGGGGAAGACCGACTCCTTCACCGACCAATAGTCGGGCTCGATCTCGCGCGTGAAGCCGAGTTCCTTGAGCTTGGCCCCGGCCATGACCTGGGCGGCGAGCTTGGCGAGGGGCACGCCGATGGCCTTGGAGACAAATGGCACCGTGCGGCTGGCGCGAGGATTGACCTCGAGGATGTAGAGGTCGCTGTCCTTGATGGCATACTGAATGTTCATCAAGCCGACGACCTTCAACTCACGGGCGAGCGCGTAGGTGGCCTCGCGCACGTCATTGAGGAGCTTGCGCCCGATGGTGTGGGGCGGCATGACCATGGCGGCGTCGCCGGAATGCACGCCCGCGAACTCAATGTGCTCGAGCATGCCGCCGATGACGGTGGTCTCGCCGTCGGAGACGGCGTCGACGTCCAGTTCGATGGCGTCCTCAAGGAACTTGTCGAGGAGCACCGGTTTGCCGGGCGCGACATCGAAAGCTTCGCGCACAACGCGTTTCATTTCCTCCTCGCTATAGAGGATGAACATCCCGCGTCCTCCGAGAACAAAGCTCGGGCGCAGAAGTATCGGAAAGCCGATACGCTTGGCCTCTTCCATCGCCTCCTCAACGGTATAGGCGATACTGTTGACGGGCTGCTTGAGACCGATCTTGTCGAGAATGTCCTTGAAGAGGCGGCGGTCCTCCGCCGTGTCGATCATTTCTGGGGAGGTGCCGATGATGTTGACACCCGCTTCCTTGAGCTGGGTGGCGAGATTGAGCGGCGTCTGCCCGCCGAATTGCACAATGGCGCCCTCGCAACCCTCCTGGCGGTAAATCTCGAGGACGTCCTCCAGCGTGAGCGGCTCAAAGTAGAGGCGGTCGGAGGTGTCGTAGTCCGTCGACACCGTCTCCGGGTTGCTATTGACCATGACTGTTTCGATTCCGGCCTCGCGCAGGGCGAAGCTCGCGTGTACGCAGCAATAGTCGAACTCGATCCCCTGCCCGATGCGGTTGGGACCGCCGCCAAGGATCATGATCTTGCGGCGGTCGCCGGGGCGGATCTCATTCTCGTCACCGTAGGTGGAATAATAATACGGCGTGAAGGCCTCAAACTCCGCCGCGCAGGTGTCGACAAGGCGGTAGACGGTTTCGATCTTGTGTTCGCGGCGCAGATCGCGGACGGCCTCGGCGGAGAGCTTGGTGAGGTTGGCGATCTGGACGTCGCTGTAGCCCGCCTCCTTGGCGCGGCGCAGGAGTATACCGTCGAGGGAGGTGCCGACGGCCTCAAGACGCCGCTCCATCTCGACGAGTTGATGCAACTGCACGAGGAACCACCGGTCGATCTGCGAGAGCGTGAAAACGTCCTCCACCGACATCCCGGCACGGAAAGCGTAGCGGATGAAATAGGGGCGCAGGCAGGTCGGGCGCGTGAGACCGACCTTGATCTCGTCGACGAGCGTGATCTCGTCGCCGCCCAGCTTGCCGCCACCGCCGAAGCCCAGCGCGCCGACCTCGAGGGAGCGAAGCGCCTTTTGGAACGATTCCTTGAAAGTCCGTCCGATGGCCATGGCCTCGCCCACGGATTTCATGGAGGACGTCAGCGTATCGTCGGTGTTGGGGAACTTCTCGAAAGTAAAGCG
>SKLD01000206.1 GCA_007123395.1 Opitutales bacterium | reverse complement strand
GTTCGCCCGAACGACATGGCCGCGCCGTTCTGGTCCTTTACCGCGCCGAGGTAGCCGAAATAGGTCCACTGCACAGCCTCGCGGGCATCGCGCGCCGGCCCGGAAATATCAAAGCCGTAGCCCGCCGCCATGCGCTTGAGGGCTTCGAGCGCGCGGATTTGCTCCTGCGTTTCCTCGCGGGCGCGCACCCACTCTTCACTAAAAGGAGTGTTGTCGTCGGCGCTGTGCTCCGCTTTGCGCTCGGCGATGAGGCGGTCGACGCCGTATAGCGCGACGCGGCGGTAGTCGCCGATGATGCGCCCGCGCCCGTAGCCGTCGGGCAGACCGGTGACGATACCAGCACTGCGCGCCGCGCGGATATCCGCCGTGTAGGCATCGAAGACGCCGTCGTTATGCGTCTTGCGGTGCTTGGCGAAGATCTCAGCCGTGTCCCCGTCCATCTCACGGCCGTGCGCTTCGAGCGCTTTTTGCGCGATGCGCGCGCCGCCGTAGGGCAACATACCCCGCTTCAGCGGTGCGTCCGTCTGCAGGCCCACCACGCTTTCCAGCTCCTTGCGGATGTAGCCCGGTCCGTGGGAGTCCACCTTGCTGACGATTTTCGTGTCCGCGTCGAGCACGCCGCCTGCGTCGATCTCCTTCTTGAGCAGATCCTTGACGATGTTCCAGAGCGCGTCGGTGCGCGTCGTCGGACCCCGCAGAAAGGAGGCACCGCCTGTGTAGGGCGTGTAATTTTGCTGGATGAAGTCCCGCACGTCGATCCGCGCCTGCCACGTGCCGGGAGCAAACCCGCGCCACGCGGAGCCGCCGTTTGTATCAGACGGCGTGCTCCCGATATCCCGATTCGCATAGGAGATGGATTTTTCCATAAGACGTACTGAGGTACGGACATCGGAACGCTTATCAAAGGAAATCATCTGAAATGTGTCTCTGTATAAGGAAGCCTAATTTTGTGATGGACTCGTCCTTTTTTCGCGAGGCGGCGCGCGGAGTTGGACCTGTTTTCGCCCCTGTGTCAAAATTACCCATTTTGTCTGGCCATCGGGCGGCGGGCCGCTCTTCGATGGTGGCATGCCGGAGAGTATCCTCATCGTCGACGACGAGAAGCACACTCGCGAAGGTCTTATGCTCGCGCTGGAGGAAACGTATGACGTCTATTGTGCGGCGGACGCGGAGGAGGCTTTCCGGCTCATGGAGAGTGAGCCCTTTGACGTTGTGTTGACGGATCTGCGCATGGCGGGCAAAAGCGGCATGCGGGTGATCGACCGCGCCATCTCGCTGCCGAATCCGCCCATCGTCATCATGATGACGGCCTACGGCAACGTGGAGACAGCGGTGGAGGCGATGAAGCGGGGGGCCTTTGACTTCCTCACCAAGCCGGTGAACATCGAGAAGCTGGAGATCCTCATCCGCCGGGCGCTGAAGAGCCGCAAGACGGAGGACACCGTAAAGGAACTGCACGAGCGGCTGGACGCGAAGTTCAGCTTCGAGGGCATCGTCGGCAACTCCGAGTCGCTGCGCGACATAATCGACAAAGTGCGGCTCGTCGCGCCGACGCGCACGACGGTGCTCGTCGAGGGTGAGACGGGCACGGGCAAGGAGTTGGTCGCGCAGGCGATTCACCAGAACAGCGACCGGGCACGGCGGCCCTTCGTCGCCGTGCATTGTGCCGCGCTTGCTGCCAACCTGCTCGAGAGCGAGCTGTTCGGGCACGAGAAGGGTGCCTTCACGGGGGCGATGGAGCGGCGCCTCGGCCGTTTTGAGGCGGCGGACGGGGGCACGCTCTTCCTCGATGAAATCGGAGAGATCGACGCCTCCACGCAGGTGAAGCTGCTGCGCTTTCTGGAGACCCGCAGCTTTGAGCGCCTCGGGAGCGTGAAGCCGGTGCAGGTCGATGTGCGCCTCGTCGCCGCGACCAACCGCGACCTCGAGGCGATGGTGCGTGAGGGCCGCTTCCGCGAGGATCTGCTCTACCGCCTGAACGTTGTGAAGCTGCGCATGCCTCCGTTGCGCGAGCGGACGGACGACTTGCCCCTGCTGCTGCACCATTTCATCGCCCAGTTTGCGAAGGAGAACGGTATTGAGCCAGTCGAGATCGACCCTTCTGTCATGTCCGTGCTCAAGCGCTACCGCTGGCCGGGAAATATTCGCGAACTGCGCAACTTCGCGGAAAATGCCGTCGTCATGAAGCGCGGCGGCAAGCTCACCGAATACGACCTCGACGCGAAATTTTTCGACCGGGGCGGCGGGGGATCCCCGGCGGGAGAAAGCGGGGCTCCTTCGCTCGCAGGCAACCCGCTCTCCATGGAGGAGAACGAGAAACGCCTCCTGCGCAACGCCCTCGTCAAGACGGGCGGCAACCGCACGCAGGCCGCCAAACTCCTCGGCATGAGTCGGCGCACCCTCCACCGAAAGCTGCGCGAATGGCCCGAACTCGACGTGCGCGGGTGACCCTGCGCGGCTACGAGGGTATGGCCGTCCGGGTGCGGATTCAGTTGAGAGTGCGTCAGCGCAGGCGCTCGCCGACGGGAGCGTCGTAGCCGACGAGTTCCATGTAAGCGTGTCCGACGGCTTTCCCGTTGGTGTCGAGCACGCGCATGGCACCCTCCCAGTAAGTCGTGCCGCCGAGGCTGCCAGGTATTTCCTGTGCGTCGCGCAAGGGGACAAGGCGCAAGCGGACAGTTTTGCCGTCGTCGGCGGGGTCGGGGGCGGCGAGGGCGACCTCGACGGGGTAGGCGGCACCCGAGGACTTGCTCGTCCATGTGCGTTTGGCGGTCCATGTGAAGTCGTCCGCCCCGAGGTAGGTGACCTCGCCCGCTTCGTCGATCCACATCCACGCGGAGAAGGGGTCCGCGCTGCCGTCGGGGCGACGCAGGATATAGGCTTTGATCTCCCGTCCGTCAAAGAGGTGGATCGCCGTCCAATCCCAGCCTTCAAGGTCGGGGCTCAGTTGCTCACTGGCGATCTCGTGGTCCATCCATGCGAGGCCGGAGATGACATGCTGTTCGCCGGCGATGTCGAGCGAGCCCTCTACGGCGAGGCGGCTGAAGGTAAGGTAGTAGCTGCGGGCGGTGGGGGCGGCACCCTTGCGGGACGTGCCGTCCTCGCCGAATACAATGAGCGGTTTCTCCGGTGTGAGTGTGAGGTCGGCGCGCACCCCGCCGCGCACGGTGAAG